>NZ_JASJWL010000034.1:0-46978 GCF_035019225.1 Pseudomonas sp. CCC4.1
GAGCGGGCTTGCTCGCGATGGCATCCCCGGGGTGCGCCAGCCAGACCGCGTTGTGTGCATCGCAGGCAATCCAGCTCTCACAGGTTTGCGGTGATCACAAAAAAGTCCCACGACATATCCCGTCAAACGATGCCCGTTGTGGCTGGCCCGCTACTGACTAGCCTTTGAAATTCATCAACTCATAGAGTCAGGCCATGCCTTCTTTTTCTGCCTCCCACCGCCTGCGCCGTGGTCGTTACAGCGAGCAAAATCGCATTTATCTTCTGACCGCCAATACGCTTGAACGCCAACCGATTTTCCTGAACTGGCGCGTAGGCCGACGGGTGGTCGAACAGTTCAAGCGGGCACAAGAGCAGGGGCTGGCCACTTCGCTGGCATGGGTGGTGATGCCGGATCACTTTCATTGGCTGATCAGCCTTGATAAAGGCTCGCTGGATGAGTTGATGTGTCGCACAAAATCGTTGAGCACCCGCGCAATCAACCAGTCCACTGGGCAAACAGGCCGCCGTTGGCAGCAGGGCTACCACGACCATGCCTTGCGGCGTGATGAAGATATCAAGCAGATGGCCCGTTATGTGATTGCCAACCCGCTGCGCGCCGGGCTGGTCCAGCGGGTGGGGGACTACCCCTTGTGGTACGCAATCTGGGTTTGATCCCACAGGGGGGATAGGTGTTTACCGTTACAACCACGACTCGGTAATGCGCCGGTCCAGTTCTTCCCAGTCAGCCATGCCCAGCACCCGGGTGGTGTTGAGGCCGCGCAGGTAGCCGCGCAGCTGTTGGGCACTGGCCTGGATGTCGGCAGTCGGAGTGTTTGCGCTGTGCAGCGTCTCTTCGTAGAGGCTCAGGTATTCGTTTACGCGGTCGCGGTACTCGGGCAGTACCGCTTCACGGATCAGGTCGAAGGTGCGCAGTTTTTGATTGGTATTCACGGGTCACCCTTTGTGAGTTTACGGGCTGTTGTTTGTTACCCAATGTAGCTCACATGTGACCCGTGTTAATACCCGCAGTGCCCCTCAGTGTGGTGTGGCTGCCGGGGCCGGGAGTTTGCCCGGATTGCCGCTCGCCCTCGCTGAGCGAATCAGCATCAATGCGCCCAGCAGCGCCGTGCCGGCCAGAAAGTACATGCCCGCGTGCGGGTTGTTGAAGTAGCCCTCGGCCCAGGTTTTGACCGTGGGTGCAAGAAAACCGCCCAAGTTGCCCAGGGCACCGATCACGGCAATCCCGCTGGCCGCCGCTGCACCACCCAGAAAGCGGGTAGGCAGTGTCCAGAACAACGGTTGCACGGTGATAAAACCGGCGGCAGCCACGCAGAACGCCATAATCACCAGCACTAGGTTGCCACTCAAGGTCGAGCCGATCATGCCCACTGCGGCCATTGCCAGCATCAATGCGGCATAGCGGGTTTGTTGGCCCTTGCGGTCAGCATGGCGTGTCACCAGGTACAGCATGCATACGGTGGCAATCCACGGAATGGAGGTCAGGGCGCCGACCTTAAGGCCAATGCCGGTACCCAGCAACTCGGCGATCCGCGTTGGCAGGTAGAACAGCACGCCATACACGCTGACCTGAATGGTGAAGTAGATCAGGGTGAAGTACAGCACCACCGGGTTGAACATTCCTGCACGCCACGACGACGGGCCTTTGTTGGCTTTTTGCAGTTGCTCTTTTTCCAGCTCGTGTTCGATCGCGGCCTTTTCTTCGGTGTTCAGCCACTTGGCATCCCGGGGTTTGTCGGTCAGGTAGAAGAACGCGAATACGCCGATGATCGAGGCCGCCAGGCCTTCGGTGACAAACATCCATTGCCAGCCGGTAAGGCCGAACTGCGCGCTTTCCAGCAACCAGCCCGATACCGGGCCGCCCACCATCAACGACACCGGCACGCCAAAATAGTAAATGCCATAGGCCGAGCCACGCTGGTTCTGCGGGAACCAGTAGGTCAGGTACAACACCACCCCCGGCGATAGCCCGGCTTCGGCTACGCCCAGCAGAAACCGCAGGATATAGAAGCTGGTTTCGTCGTGGGCAAACATCATCGCCGCTGAGACCAGGCCCCAGGTCACCATGATCCGGCTCAGCCAGATGCGTGCGCCGATCTTGTGCAGCATCAGGTTGCTCGGTACTTCGAACACGGCATAGCCGATAAAGAAAATCCCCGCACCCAGGGCAAATGCCGCGTTGCTCAGGCCGGTGTCCGCCTGCAGGGCGTGTTTGGCAAAGCCGATATTGGAACGATCGATGATCGCCATGGCGAACATCAGGGCGACAAAGGGCAGGATGCGCCAGCGGATCTTGCTCAGCGCCTGTTGCAGTGCGGGGTTGGTCATGGGGTGCTCCGTTATTGTTTTTGTGGAGTACAGCAATCAGATTTTTTTCAGGGCAGCACGGGCATAGGCAGCGACGATTACAAAACAGCCCATTGGCAACAGATAGGCCACGGCCGTGGAGGAGTGGTCGGCCACCAGACCCATCACATAGGGCAGCAGCGCGCCGCCAACTATGGCCATGATCATGAACGAGCTGCCGCGCTTGGTATGTGGGCCGAGGTTTTTCACGCCCATGGCAAACAGGGTGGGGAACATGATCGACATAAAGAAGAACGTCGCCACCAGCGCGACCACCGATACACCTTCAAACCCCAGCACCACCACCGCACACAGCGCCACGTTGATCAGCGCATAGATCAGCAGCAGGCGCTGGGCATTGACCCTGCCCATCAGCCAGGTGCTGAAAAAGCGTCCGAACATAAAGCTGAGCATGGCCACCGAAAGCAGATACGCGGCTTGCTGGCTGCTCATCTGCGCCCAGTGCTCGGTGACGTAGTTGATAAAAAACGCCCCCACGCCAACTTGTGCTCCCACATAAAAGAACTGGGTGATAACCCCCGTGACGAATTCGCGGTGTTGCCACAGGCTTTGTGGTCGTGCTGCGCAACTTGCACTTCCTGCTCGCGCAGGTCGGGCAGCGCAGTGCGGGCGATAAGGATGGCCACCAGCAACACCAGTGCGGCAATCACCAGATAGGTCATTTGCAGCGATTGTGTGGTGTCGGTGCTGTTGGCACCGCTGAAGAACAGTGCGCCGCCAATCAAGGGGCCGAAAAACTGCCCCAGGCCGTTGAACGACTGCGCCAGGTTCAGGCGGCGCTCGGCACCGGCGGGTTCACCCAGCACCGTGGCGTAGGGGTTGGCGGCGGTTTCCAGGCAGCCCAGGCCGCAGGCAATCACAAACAGCGCGAACAGGAAAAACTGAAAACTCTGCGCCGCAGCGGCGGGCATAAACAGCAGGGCGCCAGTGGCGTAGAGGCACAGGCCCAGCAGGATGCCGGCCTTGTAGCCGTACCTGTCCATCAGCAAACCGGCGGGCAGGGCTATCAGAAAATACGCGCCAAAGTAGGCGCTTTGCAGCAGGCCCGACTGCGCCTTGCTGACGTGCAGGGTTTCCTGGAAGTGCTTGTTGAGCACATCGAGCAAGCCATAGGACAGGCCCCAGAGAAAGAACAGGCAGGTGACCAGGATCAGTGCCCGGCGATAGGACGTGACCGCCCGGGTAAAGGACGGCGCTGCGACGTTCGGGTGCTTGAGTGACATGACGCATCTCCTTCTTATTGTTGTGAGTTCGGCGTTGTGGTTTGCGTGGATCTACACCCTGTGGGAGCGAGCCTGCTCGCGATGCAGGCGGCTCGGTTTGCCTGACCACCGCGGTGATGCCATCGCGAGCAGGCTCGCTCCCACAGGGTCAGGGAGAATCTTTCAGGCTGAAAATCTGTGCCATTGGCGCCCATTTTTCACCGGGCTTTGTCCAGGGAGTAGGCTGCTGAAAACGCCACATCAGCGCTTCCCATTCCTGCACCTTGGGGTCGCTGGCGCCAGCCCGGGCAAAGGCCTCGGCGCTAAACCCCGGGGCTGTGTCCATGACCATGAACAGCCGCGTGCCCAGGCGCCATATCTGCATGTCGAGCACGCCATGCCCGCGCAAATGGGCGCTGATCTGCGGCCAGATGTTCTGGTGCAAGCGCTCATACTCGGCAATCAGCGCCGGGTCGTCCTTAAGGTCCAGCGCCAGGCATTGGCGGTTCATGTCAGCGCCCGGTCCAGGTGGGTGTAGCCACCGTCCACCACCAGCCATTGCCCGGTGGTGTGGGAGGCGCGCGGGGAGAGCAAAAACAGCACGCTGTCGGCGATTTCTGCGGCCGTGGTCATGCGCCGGCCCAGGGGGATTTTTTCAACAATGCTCGCCAGCTTGGCTTGCGGGTCGGCGAAGGTGTCGATCCAGCGCTCGTACAAGGGGGTCATGACTTCGGCCGGGATCACCGCATTGACCCGGATCCCGTCAGCCAGCAATGAAGTGGCCCATTCGCGGGTCAACGACAGTTGCGCGCCCTTGGCGGCGGTGTAGCCGCTGGTCCCGCCTTGCCCGGTGAGGGCCGTCTTGGAGCTGATATTGACGATGGCACCGCGGCTGGCCTTGAGCGCATCGACGCACAGATGGGTCATGAGATAATAATGGATGAGGTTTTTTTCCAGTGACTCGACAAAGGCCGAGCGCCCGGCTTCAAGGCCAACGCCATCGTTGACCCCGGCGTTATTGACCAGCCCGTCAATGCGCCCGAAGCGTTGCAGCACGCTGGCGACTGCCGCGCGGCAGGCGTCTTCGTCGCGCAGTTCGACCTGCACAAACAGGCTCTGCGCCCCGCGCTGATCCAATTGCCGGGCCAGCTCATCGGACAGCGGGCTGTGGCCGAAAATCACCGGGATCGCACCTTCGTCAGCCAGCCCCAGGGTGATGGCTGCGCCGATCCCCGAGCCGCCGCCGGTCACGATAAACACCTTGTCTTGCAGATGCAGATTCATTGCGTCACTCCCTCTATGTTGTAGACGCGGCACGCCGTACCACCCCAGATGGCCGCGTGCTCTGACACGCTGGCGACCAGGGTGTGAGTGGCCTCGTAGTCGCTGGCCAACAGGCACACCGGCCAGTCGGAACCGAACATCAGGCGCTCGGGGCCAAACAGTTCCAGTGCCATGTGCAAATAGGGCGTCAGTTGTGCGCTGGACCAGTCCTGCCAATGGGCTTCGGTGATCAGCCCTGACAGCTTGCAGCTGACGTGGGGCAGGGCCGCCAACGGTGCCAGTTGGCTGGCCCAGGTTTTCAAGTCCCCGGCCTGGATATCGGGTTTGCCCAGGTGGTCGAGTACCAGATGGTGCTGGTCATGCTGCTGGCACAGTTCGGTAACCGTGCGCAGATCCCGGGCCTTGACCAGCACTTCGTAGACCAGTCCCTGGCGTTGCAAGGTATGCAAGCCACGGCTGAACCCCGGATTTTGGATAAACTGGGCGAGCGAGGGTTCGTCCTGCAACTGATGACGAAAGCCACGCAAAACCGGCGCTTGCGCCCAGCGTTCAAGCGATTGCTCAAGGTCGCGGGCACACAGGTCGACCCAGCCCACCACGGCGCGAATCCACGGGTAGCGCTGCGCCAGTTGCAACAGTTGATCGGTTTCACTGGCACAGGCTCGGGCCTGCACGGCGATGCAACCGTCGAATCCGCCAGCATCGAGCAAGGGCCGCAGATCATCGGGGGTAAAGTCCTGGCGCAAACCGCTCATGTCGCGACCTATCCACGGATAGGCCGCGGCGTCATAGCGCCAGAAGTGCTGGTGTGCATCCAGTCGTAGTGAGTGTGGGGACGACATTATTGTTGTACTCCGTCCGTTTGCTTAGCCCCGGTAGCGGTACTGCTCGCGGGAGGCGGCCTTCATCTGGATCGAGAAGCCCGGAGCCTGTGGTGGCATATAGGCCGCGTTGCGGATCACGCAGGGGTCTTCGAAGTGCTCGTGCAGATGGTCGACAAATTCCACCACCCGGCCTTCGTGAGTCCCGGCGATGCACAGGTAGTCGATCATCGACAGGTGCTGCACGTACTCGCACAGACCAACGCCGCCTGCGTGCGGACATACCGGCAGGTTGTACTTGGCGGCCATCAGCATCACGGCCAGCACTTCATTGACCCCGCCCAGGCGGCAGGCGTCGATCTGCACCACGTCAATGGCTTCACGCATGATCAGTTGCTTGAACACGATACGGTTCTGGCACATTTCGCCGGTCGCTACCTTGACCGGGCTGACACCCAGGCGGATTTTTCGATGACCTTCGACGTCGTCCGGGCTGGTTGGCTCTTCGATAAACCACGGGTTGGCGAATGACAGTTCGCGCACCCAGTCGATGGCCGCGTCCACTTCCCATACCTGATTGGCGTCGATCATCAGCTTGCGATCCGGGCCCAGTACTTCCCGGGCGATGCGCACGCGGCGGATATCGTCCTGCAGGTCGTGGCCGACTTTCAATTTGACGTGAGAGAAGCCCGCATCCACCGCTTCCTGACACAGTCTGCGCAGCTTGTCGTCGGCATAACCCAGCCAGCCGGCGGAGGTGGTGTAGCAGGGGTAGCCCTCAGCCTCGAGCAAGGCCAGTCGCTCGGCCTTGCCATTGGCGCGCTCGCGCAGCAGGGTCAGAGCTTCTGCCGGGGTGATGCAGTCGGTGATATAACGAAAGTCGATACAGCGCACCAGTTCTTCGGGGCTCATGTCTGCCACCAGACGCCACACCGGCTTGCCTTCGGCCTTGGCCCACAGGTCCCAGGCGGCGTTGACCACCGCACCGGTGGCCAGGTGGATGGCGCCCTTGTCCGGGCCGATCCAGCGCAACTGGCTGTCGCTGGTCACGTGGTGCCAGAAACGGCCCATGTCTTCGGCGATCCACTCCAGCTTCAAACCCACCAGCAGGCTGGCCAGGGCCTTGATCGAGGCACAGCAGATTTCGTTGCCGCGGCCGATGGTGAAGGTCAGGCCATGGCCTTCAAGGCCGGGGGTGTCGGTTTCGAGGATGACATAGGCCGCCGAGTAGTCAGGGTCCGGGTTCATCGCGTCAGAACCGTCGAGGGATTGCGAGGTGGGGAAGCGGATGTCTTCAACCCGTACGGCAGTAATTGTGGTCATGGTATGGCTCCCTGTCAGTCGGCGTTCACGGTGCGTTGCTGTTGTTCGCCCAGCCCGCTGATGCCCAGGCGCATGGTCTGGCCGGCACGCAGGTAGACAGGCTCGGGTTTGATACCCAGGCCGACGCCTGGCGGGGTGCCGGTGGAAATCACATCCCCCGGTTGCAGGCTCATGAACTGGCTGAGGTAGCTGATGATTTTCGGGATCTGGAAGATCATCGTGCGGGTGTTGCCGTTCTGGTAGCGGTGGCCATCCACTTCCAGCCACAGGTCGAGCTGGTGCGGATCGGCGATTTCGTCGCGGGTCACCAGCCACGGGCCCAGCGGGCCGAAAGTGTCGCAGCCTTTGCCTTTGTCCCAGGTACCGCCCAGCTCCAGCTGGAACTCGCGCTCGGAGATGTCGTTGATCACGCAGTAACCGGCCACGTGTTCCATGGCCTGGTTTTCGCTGATATAGCGACCGCCTTTACCGATCACCACACCCAGCTCGACTTCCCAGTCGGTTTTGCGCGAATTGCGCGGGATTTCGACGTTGTCGTTGGGGCCGACGATGGCGCTGGTCCATTTGCTGAACACCACCGGTTCGGCGGGGATTGCGGCACCGGTTTCGGCAGCATGGTCGGCGTAGTTCAGGCCGATGCAGATAAATTTTCCGACCTGGCCGACGCAGGCGCCGATACGGGGGGAGCCCTCAACCAGTGGCAGGGTGGACGGGTCGATATCTTGCAGGCGGGCAATGCTTTCGGGGCTCAGGGTCTGGCCTGCGATATCCGCGACCACTGCCGACAAATCGCGCAGTTGGCCGTCGTTGTCGAGCAGGGCGGGACGCTCCTGGCCTTTTTCACCGTAACGCAGCAGTTTCATAAACAATCCTTTTTGGGGGAGGGGCAGGGCCCAGTGGGAGCAGGCTTGTTGCGGGAGCGGGCTTGCTGGCGATGGCATCAGCGCGATTTGCCTGATACAGCGCAGCGATCCAATCGCGAGCAAGCCCGCTCCCACAAGGTCAAAAGCTTGCGGCTAGTTACTCCAGCCGCCATCAATGATTTGTGCCGTGCCGGTGGTAAAGCCGCTGGCACTTGAGCCCAGGTACAGCGCCAACTGGGCGATTTCCTCGGCGGTGCCAATGCGGCCCATGGGCTGGCGCGCGGCAAAGGCGGCATACACCTCGTCCACGCTGCGGCCTTCGCGCTCGGCCTGTTCGCGAATACGCTGGCGCAGGGAAGGGGAGTCGACGGTGCCGGGGCAGATGGCGTTGCAGCGGATGTTCTGGCTCACAAAGTCAGCCGCTACAGAACGGGTCAGGCCAATCACCGCGCCTTTGCTGGCGCAGTAGGCAAAACGGTTGGGCACGCCTTTGACGCTGGAGGCGACCGAGGCCATGTTGATGATCGAGCCGCCGCCGCTGCCCAGCATGCCCGGCAAAAAAGCGCGGATCATGCGGTACATGGCTGTCACGTTGAGGTCCAGGGCGAAGTTCCAGTCCTTCTCTTCGCATTCCAGGATAGTGCCGCTGTGCACCACGCCCGCGCAGTTGAACAGCACATCCAGTGGGCCCAGCTGTTTGGCCAGGCGCTCGATGGCAGCAGCATCGGTGACGTCCAGAACATGTTTGTGCGCGCCCTCAAGGGCGTCGAGGGCGCCGGCATTGATATCGGCGGCGAAGACTTCGGCACCGGCGGCGAGGTATGCCTGGACGGTGGCCTGGCCAATCCCCTGCGCAGCGGCAGTGATCAGCACACGTTTGCCGGAAAGATCCATGGGTGCTCCGTTACGATGTCATTGTTTTTATAGTTGGCCCAATGGTCAGGCCATTGGGGGCGTAGCAAATGGCAAAACGACACAAGTACAAGGATAAGGTTTGCTATGATCGCTTTACGATATCCATCCAATGGTCAGGCCATTGGGCCTTTTGTAGCATGCACCTCAAGCTTCAACAAGCGTCTTTTTCAGCTCCAAGTGCTTGTCGAATGCTGTCCAAACCAGAGCTTATTTCCTGATGCCATTTCAAGTTATTGATAACCAACGGCTTTATCGGCAAATCGCTGATCAGCTACGCGCCTTGATCGACAGCGGTGAATTTCCGCCGGGCAGCCGTTTGCCAGCCGAGCGTGAACTGGCCAAGTTGCTGGGTGTAAGTCGTGCCTCGGTACGTGAGGCGATGATTGCGCTTGAAGTGATAGGTCTGGTGGATGTACGCGTCGGTAACGGGGTACTGGTCTGTGAGCCGCCGGTGCAGGCGGTGTCAGATGAACCGGTTATGGCCCAGGCTACGCGCAACCAGTGGAAAGAACTGGACCCCGAGCTGAACCTTGAAATCGACTTCAATGCCGAAATTCCACCGTTCGCGCTGTTGCAGGCCCGTCGCCTGATTGAGCCCGAAGCGGCGGCGCTGGCGGCGATCAATGCCAGTGACGAGGAGTTGGCGGGCATCCGCGAAGCTTTTGAACGCAACGTTCAGGACAACCGCGAAGGGTCCCACACCCACCCCGGCGATCGTCTGTTCCATATCCGCATTGCCCAGGCCTCGGACAACCCGGCCTATGCCCTGATGATCCAGCATCTATTGGGCCATCGTTACGGCAGCATGTTCCAGCGCCTGCAAAACCACTACACCCCACAGGATATGACCCATCGCTCGGAAGATGAGCACCGCCGTATCCTGCTGGCGCTCGAGCAGCACGATGCGCCCGCCGCACGGCAGGCAATGGCCGAACACCTGGATGAAGTGATCCGTATATTCAGTCGCAGCGCGCGCTGACATTCAATCGCCAGTCGGGAGGGTTGGCATTAGTCCTACATTTATTGGGACTTTTCCTAGGTAAAAATCTTTCAGCATTCGAGATAATTAACCTACACCGTTTCTCGATGGTTCATCTTAATGCCTGGAAATCCCCTGCGTGTCCTGATCCTGGAAGATGACAGTTTCCAGCGTGCTGTTGCGGTAAGCATGTTTCGCTCCCTGGGTTGCCATGACGTGTTTGAGGCCAGTGACGGCAGCCAGGCGTTGACGGTTCTTCAGCAAGTGGGGCCGGTGGATATCGCCGTGTGCGATTTGCAGATGGATGGCATGGACGGCCTGGCGTTTTTGCGTCGCGTGGGCAGGACGGGGCAAGTCCGGTCGATTATTGTCAGCAGTGCGCTGTCGGCCGATTTGCGTTGTGCTGCGCATCAGCTCATTGCCCTGTTGGGGCTCGAGTTGCTTGGCGATGCCGGCAAACCGTTGTATGCCGCTGTGCTGCAACCTCTGTTACTCAAGTATCAAAGCACTATCTGCACGCTCGAACCTGTACCGGGCAGCACGCTGTCACTGGCTTGCGAGGACGAAGTACGTCAGGCTCTGGCCCTGCAGCAATTGCAGGCCTGGTATCAACCCAAGTTCAATCTGCAAACCGGCGATGTGACCGGTGTCGAAGTGCTTTGCCGTTGGCTGCACCCCGATAAGGGCGTGCTACCGCCGGCGGTATTTATCCCGGTGCTGGAGCGCTGCGGCTTGATGGACGAGTTGCTGTTTGCCCAACTCGATCAGGCGTTGAGCCTGCAAGAGCAAGCACGGACACGGGGTTATCCCTTGAACATGGCGTTCAACCTGCAAGCGTCGCAACTGGCTAACAGTCAGCTGACTTATACCCTCAAGGGGGTTCTGACCCGTCATGTCACGCCGGGCTCCAGGTTGACCTTCGAATTGACTGAAACCGGTTTGCTGCAAGCTCCGGTCGCCAGCCTGGAGAATCTGGTGCGCCTGCGCATGATGGGCTGCCGGTTATCAATTGACGATTTTGGTGCCGGTTTTTCGTCATTGCAGCGGCTGTGCCAGTTGCCATTCAACGAAATCAAGCTGGACGGTGAATTTGTGGGCAACCTGGAGCATGAACCGCGTTGCGCCGCCGTGATCGCCAGCACCCTGGCCCTGGGTAAAGCCTTGGGTATGTCGGTGGTTATTGAAGGGATTGAAACCGAGGCACAGTCCCAGCGTTTGCTGGCCATGGGCTGTGTTGAAGGGCAGGGTTACTGGTTTGCGCGGCCCATGAGCGGGCAGGACTTGCTGTGCTGGTTGCAGCAACGTGAAGCAAGCCCTGCCTTAACCACCGCTAGTTGAAGGTATAGGGCGTCAGCGCGGTGGGGTCGATGTTCTGCTCGACTTTGACCATCGCATCCTTGAGCGGGCAGAGCAGGCCTGCGCTGGTTTTGCGGCAGTCCCCGGCGCTTTGGAAATCGCTCCTGAGGGGTTTTTGCGTGGCGGTCAGTTGGGTCAGGTTACGAATCTGGTCCATTGACTGGGCCTCAAAGGCGATGCGCAAAAAGTACTCGCCGGTTTTGACTTCCTTGTAACGTTCGAACTGCAACGTACCCACGGGCGGGATGTTGTTGGCGATGTAATCTCCCTGCTTCCAGCCGAAGCCGAGCATGGTGCGCAGGTAAGAGATATTGGTGTCGTGAGCCACCAGCAGCATCAGCGGTACATCGGGCGGGCTATCCGGCGCGTCTTTCTGCTCCAGCGGGGTGCCCTGCTTGAGTTCCAGGGCAATCTGGTTCATCAGCTCGGAAGCGCCGCGGCTGGCGATATAGGGGATGTCGTTGAGGTAGTCGTACTTGGCCTTGGTCAGCACCATCAGGCTGGATACCTCGGCGGCGGTGCGGCCGTTGCCGAAGGCGACCTTGTCCAGTGGCAGGCCCTGGCTATATTCCAGACGGAACACTTCGCCCATATTGGCACCTGCGCTCAGGCCCTTGATCGCGAAACGGCCCTTGGCGTTTTGTTCCAGTGTCCAGTCCTGTTTGCCATACGGGCAATCGGTGGCAGGCAGGCAGACGACCTCCCTGAGTTTTTCTTCAAAGGGTTTGTAGCGTGCCTGTGCGGCTTCGACGCTGCCGCCCAGAGCCTTGAGAATTTCGGCTTTGGCCTTGGCCGGATCGAGCGCGGCAAAGGGCATTTCATTGGCCTGGAACAGGGCATCCTGCTTGCCGTGGACATAGCCCGGTTGCAGGCCGCAGCCGGGGAACATGCCATCGAGCAAGGCCTGGGCCGTGGCCTTGGTGCGTTGCAGGGGGCTGGCGTGTACCAGCAACTGGCTGGCATCCGGGCAGCCCCGGGGGATCAGCCCGGCGTCGCGCAGCACTTCACCACGGTAGCGGCCCATTTCCACCGCGCCGGTATAGCCGTGGCCGGTCAGGTTACCGAAGGGCACCAGCCAGGTTGGCCATTTGCGCTGGGTGACCGAGGTCAGCAGTTTTTCATTGGATTCGGTAGGCGGGCGCACTCCGTGGCGGCTGACCTGCACGACTTTATCCAGCACATAGCCATCGCTGCTGGGTATCTGGGCCAAGGCTGCGGGGCTGAACAGGCTGGCCAGCAACAGGCCGGTATAAAGCGGGGGCAGCGTCTTCATCGATCTTCCTTTGGGTCTTCCTGACACAGTGGGCGAAGAGTCTAGTCGGCAAATAAGACAAATGCCGAGCTCCGTAGCGGCTGCCGAAGGAAGGATCACTGTTTTCGCGAGATTTGTGCGGTGCTCGCTTGAAATTCCGAACAGGCAGTGCGTATTTTGTAGCCATTGCCCTGCGCGGCCTGCTTAACAACAAGGATAGTGGCATGAATAGCGATGGCCAGGGTTTGCTCGCACAGCGATTGGCGGGTATTGATGAGATTGAATGCGTCACCCCCGACCTCAATGGCGTGCCCCGTGGCAAGGTGATGACTGCTGCGGGGTTTATAGAAGGGCGGCGCTTGCAGATGGCCCGTGGCGTGCTGCTGCAATGCATCATGGGTGGCTACCCGGAGTCACGCTTTTATGGCGGCGAGGACGGTGATCTTGCCTTGGTGCCAGACCTCACCCAGCTTCATCGCCTGCCCTGGAGCCAGCCAACCCGTGCCCTGGCCATTTGCGATGCCGATGAGCTCAGCGGTGAAAGCTCGCGTCTGTCGACCCGTGGCCAGTTGAAAGCGGTGATCGCCCGCTACGCGGCGCGGGGACTGGCGCCGGTGGTAGCGACCGAGCTGGAGTTCTTTGTGTTTGCGCACAACCCCGATCCGGCCCAGCCGTTCCGCCCGCCCGTGGGCCTGGACGGGCGCCGTGAAGACGGATTTTCGGCGTTCAGCATCAGCTCCAACAACGGCTTGCGGCCTTTTTTCAATGAGGTGTACCTGTGCATGGCGTCACTGGGCTTGCCCCGTGACACCTTTATGCACGAGATGGGCGTCAGCCAGTTCGAGATCAACCTGCTGCACGGTGATCCGATGCTGCTGGCCGACCAGACTTTTCTGTTCAAGCACCTGCTCAAGGAAGTTGCCCTCAAGCATGGCCTTAACGTGGTGTGCATGGCCAAGCCGCTGGCGCACACGGCCGGCAGTTCGATGCATATTCACCAGAGCGTGGTCGAGGCGGCCAGCGGGCGAAACGTGTTCAGCGACGAAGCGGGGCAGCCGACAGCCACCTTCCGCCATTTTATCGGCGGGCAGCAGGCGGGCATGGCGGACTTTACCGCGTTGTTTGCGCCGAACGTAAATTCCTATCAGCGCTTGTTCCACCCCTATGCGTCGCCGAACAACGCGTGCTGGTCCCATGACAACCGGAGTGCGGGTTTACGCATTCCGGCCAGCTCACCTGCGGCGCGGCGGGTTGAAAACCGTTTGCCGGGGGCGGACGCCAACCCGTACCTGGCAATTGCCGCCAGCCTCGCGGCAGGGTTATATGGCATCGAGCGTGGGCTTGAACCGAGTGCTGCGATCCAGGGTGAGTTCCAGGTGCCCGAGGCGCTTACATTGCCCTGCACCTTGCACGCGGCACTGGCACGCCTTGCCCGTAGTGAAATGGCGATTGAACTGTTCGGCACTGAGTTCATCGAAGGTTACGTTGCGTCCAAGACGCTGGAACTGACCAGCTTCCATGACGAAATCACGCCCTGGGAACGTCGCGTTCTTGCGTCTCAGGCTTGACCGTTTAAATCTGTGGCGCCGGGCTTGTTCCCGGTGGCAGACACAAGGAGCCGTAGGGAAAGCCAATGCACCAGATCTGGAAGTCCTTTAGAGCGTTGTATTTTGCCTCGCTGATGATGTTGATCGGTTCCGGCCTGTTGAGTACTTATCTGGCGCTGCGCCTGGCAGCGGACAATGTCGACGGCCTGTGGATCGGCGCGCTGATGGCGGCCAACTATTTTGGCCTGGTGCTGGGTGGCAAGATCGGCCACCGGCTGATTGCCAGGGTCGGGCATATTCGTGCCTACGCCACGTGCGCCGGTATTGTCGGTGCGGCGGTGCTGTGCCACGGGCTGACGGACTGGCTGCCGATCTGGCTGTTGCTGCGGGTGATTGTCGGTCTGGGCATGATGTGCCAGTACATGGTCATCGAAAGCTGGCTTAACGAGCAGGCCGAGGCCAGGCAGCGCGGCGTGGTGTTCAGCCTCTACATGATCGCCTCCTATTTGGGCCTGGTGCTTGGGCAATTGATCCTGGCGGTTCACCCGCAGCTCGGTCTCGAGTTGTTGATGGTGGTGGCCTTGTGTTTTGCCTTGTGCCTGGTGCCTGTGGCCATGACCCGGCGTATTCACCCGGCGCCTTTGCACCCGGCGCCGATGGACCCGAAATTTTTTATCAAGCGTGTGCCGCAGTCGTTGATTGCGGTGATGGGCGCGGGTTTGCTGGTGGGCTCGTTTTACGGTCTGGCACCGCTCTACGCATCGCAGCAAGGGCTGTCTACCGAACTGGTCGGCTTGTATATGGGTAGCTGCATTTTTGCCGGCTTGCTGGTGCAGTGGCCGTTGGGCTGGTTGTCCGACCGTTATGACCGGCCGTTGCTGATCCGTATCTTCGCCGGCTTGCTGGCGGTGGCTGCGTTGCCATTGGCGATCTTGCCGGCGGTGCCCATGCAGGTACTGTTTATTGCCGGTTGCCTGGCGGCTTTGCTGCAATTTTGCATCTATCCGCTGGCCGTGGCCTTTGCCAACGACCATATCGAGCCGGAGCGTCGTGTGTCGCTGACGGCCATGCTGCTGGTGACTTATGGCGTGGGCGCAAGCGTGGGGCCGTTGGTGGCGGGGGTGCTGATGAAACTGTTTGGCAGCCAGATGCTCTATGGGTTTTTCAGCGTGGCAGGGTTGATCCTGGTATGGCGGATTCGCCCGAATGCGGTGACCAACCTGCACCAGGTCGATGATGCGCCGCTGCATCACGTGGCCATGCCCGACAGCATGTCCAGCTCGCCGCTGGTGGCTGCGCTTGATCCGCGGGTGGATGAGCAGGTGGTGCAGGAACAGATGGTGCAGGAGCCGGTGGTGGAGGAGCAGGAGCCAGAACCGGAACCAGAGTCCAAGACATAGGCAATACCCCTGTGGGAGCGGGCTTGCTCGCGATGGCTTCAGCGCGGTTTTTCAGCCAGACCGCGCCCTGTGCATCGCAGGCAAGCCAGCGACCACTGTTTCAATAATCATCGTCTTTATCAAACTGGCGCGCCTCGCGCTGCAGTTGATAGACAAACCGCTCGACCTGGCGCTGTACCGCGCCGCTGATGTTGTGAAAGCGCATCCCGGCAAAGGTGATGTTCAGCCGCTCTTCAAAATGCAGGTAGCGCAACTCCACCGGTGTCGACATCAGGCCAAACGGCAGGTCGGCGCTGAAGCGCTCATACACCTGGCCCAGTTGCATGCCCTGGCTGATATCCCCCTCAAAACGCAATTTGCAGCCGGTTGCCGAAACGTCCAGCAACTTGCCCTTGATCGGCGCCTTGAGCTTGTCACCCGCCACTTGCACATTGACCAGATTGGCCAGCCGCAGGGCCGCACGGAATGCATTGCGGCGCTGGTGGTACACCACTTCGTGGGGCATCGCGCCGCGATAACAGCGGTGCTCATGACGGTCATCAATGGTCAGCGCCGTGGTGCACTCCCAGGCGATACGCACGCCATCATGGAAGCCCTCAACCTTGAACGGCACCCCCGCTTCAAGAAAACGCTCACCGTCACGGGGGATCATTTCGTCCAGGGCCATGGTGTTGCTCTCGCGATTAACATCCACCACATAGCTCTGGAAGCGCTGGGTGCGGTCCTGGAAAGTAATGATCAGCGGGTCATGGCTCTCTTGCAGCATCCGCAAGTTGGAGGCAATTTCCAACGGCGTGGTAAGCACCTTTGGCGGTTGCGGAGCATCTTGGGCGTCGAACACGTTTGATCAATCTCCAGACAAAATACAGCGACACGCAAAAGATGGGCATTCTGCCATCATGTTGTGTGTCTCGCTACATGCGGTGGTTGCGCGGGCTCAAGCCTGGCTGTAGGCGCGGTGCTTGTTGAGCATCGAGGTGGTGCCGCGTGCGTCATACAGAGACGGGGCTTCGCCGCCATGGAGGATGCGCAACTGGTTGGCGGTGATCGCCTGCTGGGTCTGGATCGACTGACCATTGAGCAGGTTGGCGGCCTGGCATTTCGCTAGCAGCTGGTTCAGTGCATCGCTCTGGGCGAGCAGTTGTGTTCCCACGCTGGAATGGCTGGCCAGGCTTTCGAGGCCGCTGCGGTTGGTGGCCAGGCCAAGGCTGGCGAGAATTTCGCTGCGTCTGCGGCCATGTTGCTCAAGCAAAATGATCAGCGACTGTTTGCGCGCCAGAATGTTTTCCAGCACCTGCATGTCGCGGCCTTTGAGGGCGATGGATTCGTCCTGTAACAGGCCGAGCAATTGCTCGGCAGGAGCGAGGTCATCGTTGATCAGTTGCAGTAAATTTTCGTCGTGCATGGCGGGCTCTGGGAGTTAAGCGTCCAAAAGCGCGGCACTGGCCGTTGGCCTAGCGCTGGGCTTCCATGTCAAGCAGTTTGCTGGCGATCCGGTCGCTGTCGACTTTGTAGCTGCCGTCCGCGATGGCTTGTTTAAGCTCTGCCACCCGATTTTTGTCGACTACAGGTTGGTCACGCAACGAGTCGCTGATCTTCTGCAACTGTTGAGCCTCTTGGCTGAGGTGAACAGATTCCCCGCTTGGGGCGCTGACGCCGTTTTGCTCAGGGTTTATTGCCGGGGCCGCTTGCGTGGCGCTGCCGGTTTCCTGGCTGGCGTTACTGCGTGTACTGCCGGTCAGGGGCGGGGCGCTGTTGAGACGACTGAAGTCGATGACCATAACGTTAAACCTCGGGGTATTTGGACGCTTGCCATGTTTTCGGCCATACCCGGAAAAACTTTAGGCTCGATTAATCATGGCTTCACACAGAGCTGTACTGATCTGCGTCAAATGACAGTGTAGGAAAGTCGCGAGACTGATGCCAACTTTCCTATAATGCCACTTCTACTTGCCCGGGTGCTGTCACCCTGGCGCGGATAACACGCTTGGAGTTCAGGTTTTTTACCCGTATTTGCTCGCTAAGGCCACCGTCTGACAGGGCTTCGCCGGGCATCTTGACACTTAATGTGCCGCTGCGCGCGCTGATCACCACATGATCGCCCTTGCGCACGGCTGCGGCCTGCTCCAGGTGGGTGAGGGTCAGCACCTGGTCGGTGACCATGGGCCTGAGCAATTTTTGCCCCACGGCCAGCTCGGTGGCGGTCAGGTAGCCCTGGCTGATCAGGCTGACATCGCGCTCGCGCAGGGTCACGTCGGGGTAGTCGATAACCATGCCGCGCTTGAGCGGGTGATTGACGGTGACTACGTCGCGGAACAGTTTGACCTGGGCCGGCACAAAGATGGTCCACGGCGACAGCCCTTCGCAGCGTACGCGCACGATCACCCGGCCCATGGGTTGCGCCGGGCTTTCGAGGGAAGCTGTCAAATCCTTGTCGCACTGGGCCAGGCGCAGGCGCGGGTCAAGATTGTTGACCTGGATCTGATATCGACCCTCGGTCTGGCTGGTGGCCAGGTAGTCTTCAACCGTGAATTCAAGAAAGCCCTGGGTCACGCCGATAAGCTGTTCAGGCGATGTAAACGCGTCAGCCCTGCTATAAGTGCTGAGTGCAAGCAAGGTGCCCGCCGCCAGCGCGCTCAGACCACAGCGGCGCAGACTCGGCAGGAAAGGTCGGTGGCAGGATTTTGTCGTTTTTGCGTTCATGACCGATAAAAAGCAAGCCCCGTGCCGTTTTCGGAATATGCGGGTTGAAACTTGAAGTTTTTAAGAGGAGCTGAGTATGGCCGGAGTGATGGATGCGGTTAACCAGCGCACTCAACTGGTGGGGCAAAACCGCCTGGAGCTGTTGCTGTTTCGCCTGGATGGGCCACAGCTTTACGGGATCAATGTGTTCAAGGTCCGCGAGGTGCTGCAATGCCCCAAGCTGACCCTGATCCCCAAGTCCCACCCCGTGGTATGCGGTGTGGCGAGCATTCGCGGCGCGACCATACCGATTCTCGACCTGGCGATGGCCTCCGGCGCGGGAGCCTTGAAGGATCAAAGTAACCCGTTTGTGATCATCACCGAGTACAACACCAAGACCCAGGGCTTTCTGGTACGTTCAGTGGAGCGTATCGTCAATATGAACTGGGAAGACATTCATCCGCCGCCCAAGGGCACCGGTCACGACCATTACCTGACGGCCGTGACCCGTATGGACGAGCAACTGGTCGAAATCATCGACGTGGAAAAGGTGCTGGCAGAAGTCTCGCCATCGTCTGAAACCATCAGCCAGGGCGTGGTGGATGTTGAAACCCAAAGCAAGGCGCTGTCATTGCGGGTGCTGACCGTTGACGATTCGTCGGTGGCGCGCAAGCAGGTTGCCCGTTGCCTGCAATCGGTGGGTGTTGAAGTGGTGTCGTTGAACGACGGGCGCCAGGCGCTCGACTACCTGCGCAAGCTGGTGGACGAGGGCAAGAACCCGTCTGAAGAGTTTCTGATGATGATCTCGGATATCGAGATGCCGGAAATGGACGGCTACACCCTGACAGCTGAAATCCGCAACGACCCGCGGATGCAAAACTTGCACATCATTCTGCATACTTCGTTGTCCGGGGTATTCAATCAGGCGATGGTCAAAAAAGTCGGTGCCGATGACTTTTTGGCCAAGTTCCGCCCTGATGACCTGGCAACCCGGGTAGTTGACCGGATCAAAGCAGCAGACCACAGCTAGGGGCGCAGCCCTTGGCGGTCAAAACGATTTAAGAGGCAGGATCATTTGTCGACGGCTAATTTGGATTTTGAACAGTTCCGGGTATTCCTGGAAAAAGCCTGTGGCATTTTGCTGGGTGAGAACAAGCAGTACCTCGTCTCCAGCCGCCTCAACAAATTGATGGAGCAGCAGGGCATCAAGTCGTTGGGCGAGCTGATTCAACGCATCCAGGCTCAGCCGCGCAGCGGGTTGCGCGAGCAGGTGGTCGATGCCATGACCACCAACGAAACCCTGTGGTTTCGCGATACCTATCCCTTTGAAGTGCTGAAAAACAAGGTGTTGCCGGAGCAAATCAAGGCCAGCCCCGGCCAGCGCCTGCGTATCTGGTCGGCGGCCTGCTCTTCGGGGCAGGAGCCGTTCTCGCTGTCGATGGCGATTGACGAATTCGAGCGCAGCAACCTTGGGCAGCTCAAAGCCGGCGTGCAGATTTTTGCCACCGATCTGTCAGCGCAGATGCTCAACACCTGCCGCACCGGCGAATACGACAACCTGGCCATTGGCCGGGGCCTGTCACCGGAGCGCCTGCAACGTTATTTCGATCCCAAGGGACCGGGGCGTTGGGTGATCAAGGCGCCGATCAAAAACCGCGTGGAGTTTCGCCCGTTCAACCTGCTGGACAGCTACGCCAGCTTCGGCAAGTTCGACATCGTGTTTTGCCGCAACGTGCTGATCTACTTCTCGGCCGAAGTGAAAAAAGACATCCTGCTGCGCATTCACAGCACTTTGAAGCCGGGCGGTTATTTGTTCCTGGGCGCTTCTGAAGCGCTCAACGGGTTGCCGGACCATTACCAGATGGTGCAATGCAGCCCGGGGATCATTTACCAGGCCAAATAGGCTGGGATAACCCCGTAGCAGCTGCCGAAGGAACCAGGCTGCGTTCGGCTGCGAAGCAGTCGCAAAATCAGGGGCTGCGGTGTAACAGTCAAACCCGGCTACCAGGGTTTTTACGACGACTTCGTCGCCGAACGCAGCCTGGTTCCTTCGGCAACTGCTACGACGAATCCAAAGCAAAGCGGCAGAAAACCGGCAGTCAGCGGTCAAGCATTGCCGCTTTTTTGCCATTGCCATCTCCCGCCTCCCGGCAAACCCTTGTGTTACGGGGCTGTAAAAACTGGCACGGGGTTTGCTCTATCCCTGTCATGTAAAACCTGAACCACACTCTCAGGTCAGCCCACAAAGGTTTTTCGAGATGAGCATCAGCTTCGATAAAGCGCTTGGTATCCATGAACAGGCCCTGGGCTTTCGTGCCCAGCGCGCTGAAGTACTGGCCAACAACATCGCCAACGCCGATACCCCGAACTACAAGGCTCGGGATCTGGATTTCGCCTCTGTGCTCGCCGCCCAGAACGACAAAAACCAGAACGGCACATTTGCGTTGAACAAGACCAACACCCGCCATATCGAAGCCCAGGGCCTGAGCAGCGGCGACGAGTCGCTGCTGTACCGCACGCCGATGCAGCCGTCGATCGATCAGAACACCGTGGACGCTCAGCTTGAGCAGTCGAACTATGCAGAGAATGCGGTCAACTTCCAGGCCAGCTTCACCCTGCTCAACAGCAAATTCAAAGGGCTGATGTCGGCCCTGCGCGGGGAGTGATCCATGTCTCTATCCAGTGTCTTCAATATTGCCGGTAGCGGCATGAGCGCCCAGACCACGCGCCTGAACACCGTGGCCAGCAACATCGCCAACGCCGATACGGTGTCGTCGAGCATCGACCAGACCTACCGCGCCCGCCACCCGGTGTTTGCCACTATGTTTCAAGGTGCGCAAGGCAGCAGCAGCGGCGACTCGCTGTTCCAGAACCAGGACGCCGCCGGCCAGGGCGTGCAGGTGTTGGGTGTGGTTGAAGACCAGAGCGAGTTGCAGGCCCGCTACGAGCCCAACCATCCTTCTGCCGACGCCAAGGGCTATGTGTATTACCCCAACGTCAATGTGGTTGAAGAAATGGCCGACATGATTTCCGCCAGTCGTTCGTTCCAGACCAACGCCGAGCTGATGAATACCGCCAAAACCATGATGCAGAAGGTCCTGACCCTCGGTCAGTGATAAGGGGCGACGCAAATGAGTGTGACCGATTCCACCAGCGGCTTGACCCTTAACCAGGTACTCGCCAACTCCGCCCAGGCCAAGACCACTGACACCAGCCTGGCGGCGGCCTCCAAGGCGGTATCCGGCAACACGGCGCTGGGCAAGGATGCGTTCCTGCAACTGCTGGTTACCCAGCTGAAAAACCAGAACCCGCTGGACCCGCAGGACAACACGGCGTTCGTTGCGCAACTGGCGCAGTTCAGCAGCCTGGAAGGCATCACCACGCTCAACGATACGGTCAATTCGATCTCCGGCAACTTCCAGTCTTCGCAGGCGTTGCAGGCCTCGTCGCTGGTGGGGCGTTCGGTGATCGTGCAGACCGGCGAAGCCTATGTGGATCCGGCCAGCGACAAGCCTTTCAACGGCACCGTGGTGGTCAAGGATGCTGACTCCAAACCCGTTATCACCATCACCAATGCCGACGGTGAGGTGGTTCGCACCATCGACATGGGCACCCAGAAAGCCGGCAACGCGGAGTTCACCTGGGATGGCAAGGACGACGAGGGTGTGCTGCTGGAAAAGGGCTCCTACACCTTCACCGCATCCAGCAAAACCGACGCCGGTACCACGGCGCTCACCACCTATCTGCCCGCCACGGTCAACAGCGTGACCCTGAGCAAGACCGGCGGTGAAATCATGCTCAACCTCGCAGGCCTGGGCAGCATTGGCATGTCCAAAGTCCAGACCATTGGCTTGTAAGCCGACTCATACGCCTCAAGGAGAGAAACATGTCATTCAATATCGGCCTTAGCGGCCTCTATGCGGCGAACAAGCAGCTGGACGTGACCGGCAACAACATCGCCAACTCTGCGACCACCGGCTTCAAGGCCTCGCGTGCGGAATTCGCCGATATCTACTCGGCCAGCAAGCTGGGTACCGGCAGCAAGACCATCGGCAGTGGCGTGAACCTGGCAGCGGTCTCGCAAAATTTTGGTCAAGGTGCGGTTAACAACACCGGCAACCTGCTGGATATGGGCATCCAGGGCAGCGGCTTTTTCGTGCTCAGTGACAACGGCTCCCTGAGCTATACCCGCGCCGGTACGTTCAAGGCCGACAAAGACGGCTTTGTCACCAGCTCTGATGGCACTGCGCGCTTGCAGGGCTATGGCGTGGATGCCAATGGCAATATCGTTAATGGCGTATTGACCGACCTGCGCATCGATACTTCCAACCTGGCGCCCAAGGCGACGGGCTCGGTGGACTCGACGATCAACCTCAATTCCAACGCTGCGGTGATTGATCAGACCGCCAACCCGTTCGACCCGAGCAAAGCCGAATCCTATACGAAAAGCTTCAGTACTACGGTCTACGATACCCAGGGCAATCCACACCCGATGGACCAGTACATGGTCAAGACCGGTGCCAATACCTGGAAGGCCTACACCCTGATTGACGGTCGCAACCCCGATGGCAGCGCAGTGAGCGGAGACGGCGCAAAGGCGCCGGTGGCTTCGATCATGCAATTCGACTCAGCCGGCGGGCTGACCAGTGTGACGACGCCCAACCCGGTGGCCGGCGAACCCGATATCGTCAGCAACACCCTGACCGTCAGCACCTGGATGCCGGGCGCCATGGTCAATGGCAAGTGGGCGTCCAACGGCGCGGCAGCCAAGGACACCGGGATTGCCATCGACATGGCCAAAACCACTCAGTACAACACCGACACCTCGCGCAACCCGCCGACCCAGGATGGCTACGCTACCGGCCAGATCAACAACCTGACCATCGACGGTTCGGGTGTGATGTTCGCCAACTTCAGCAACAACCAGAGCCGTGCCATTGGCCAGATTTCCCTGGCCAGCTTTACCAATGAGCAGGGTCTGCAACCAGTGGGCGGCACGGCCTGGAAAGAGACCTACGCCTCGGGCGTGGCGGGTTACGACGCACCGAAGGTCGGCAGCCTGGGCGCCATCCAGTCCAACTCGCTGGAAGACTCCAACGTTAACCTGACCAGTGAGCTGGTGGACCTGATCAAGGCCCAGAGCAACTACCAGGCCAACGCCAAAACCATCTCGACCCAAAGCACCATCATGCAGACCATCATTCAGATGACGTGATAGCTCTGCGATCATGATCCTGCGGGCATCGGGTGCGTGAGCAATATATAACCTGCGGGAGCTGGTTTGCCTGCGATGCAGACGCTGCGGCATGTCAGGCAAACCGGGCATGCCATCGCGAGCAAGCCCGCTCCCACCATGTTCGTCGCGGGTCTCAGCTGAACTCCACCTGCTCCGGTACCCGCGTCATCAGCACCTTGCCAGCGCGGATCGATACCCGCGCCTTGGCCTGGCGGCGCACCGCTTCGTAATCACTGTCGGCATCCAGCACCACCAGGTTCGCCGGGCGGCCCACTGCGATACCGTATCCCTCACCCAGATTCAGCGTCCGTGCACTGTTGTCGGTGACCAGGTCCAGGCTGCGCGCCAGGTCTTCAAAACCCATCATGTGGCAGATATGCAGCCCGGCATCCAGCACCCGCAAAATATTGCCATTACCCAGCGGATACCATGGGTCCTTGATCGAGTCCTGACCAAAGCACACGTTCATGCCGGCACGGTCGATTTCGGCCACCCGGGTCACGCCACGGCGTTTCGGGAAGGTATCAAAACGACCCTGCAAATGGATGCTTTCGGTCGGGCACGAGACAAAGTTGATCTTTGATGCCTTGAGCAAGCGGAACAGTTTGGAGCAGTAGGCATTGTCATACGAACCCATCGCTGTGGTGTGACTGGCGGTCACCCGGCTGCCCATGCCGCGTACCCGGGCCTCTTCGGCCAGCACTTCAAGAAAGCGCGAGTGGGGGTCGTCGGTTTCGTCGCAATGCACGTCCACCAGGCACCCCGTGCGCTCGGCCAGATCCATCAGGAACTTGATCGAACTGACTCCCTGCTCGCGGGTGTTTTCAAAGTGCGGGATGCCACCCACCACATCGGCGCCCAGCTCCACGGCCAGGGTCATCAGCTCACGGCCACCGGCATAGGACTCGATGCCTTCCTGGGGGAATGCCACGATTTGCAGGTCGATCAGGTGGCGGGTTTCATCGCGCACTTCAATCATCGCCCGCAAGGCAGCTAGGGTTGGATCGGTGACGTCGACATGGGTGCGCACATGCTGGATGCCGTGTTCGGCCAGCATGCGGACAGTGGCGTGGGCACGCTGCTTGGTGTCTTCATGGGTGATGGTTTCCTTGCGCTGCGCCCAGCGTTCGATGCCTTCGAACAGGGTGCCGCTGAGGTTCCACTCGGGCTGGCCGGCGGTCAGGGCCGCGTCCAGATGGATATGCGGTTCTACAAAAGGCGCAATCAGCAACTGACCGCGGGCGTCGATATCGCCGGCTTGCGCCGGCACGCTGCCTGCCTGCAGGGTGATGGCACTGATCAGCGCACCTTCACAGGTGACCGTGTGCAGACCCGAGGTTTTACGCAGTGTGGCATTGATGATCTTCATGGTCGTTCCTGTCGTTGAGCTTCGGACATGCGCCACACCAGCAGGGCCACCGAAGCATTCATTCTGAATAGGGGGTCATCGATCGACTGGGCGCTGTTTTGCTCGATGCGTTGCATGCGTTGATTGATGGTATTTCGATGGATGCTCAGGCGTTGCGCGGCCTTGAGTGCGTTACCGTTCTCCTGGAGCAGGGCATCCAGGGTATCGATCAAGGTATGGGGTTGCTTGCGGTTGGGTTCGATCAGCGGCCCCAGGGTTTGCTGTACGAAAGCCTCGATCACCGAGCGTTCGCCCACGGCCTGCAGCAGACGCAACACGCCCAGTTCGCTGAAATCGCAGAAGCCGGTGGCCGGGCGCAGGTTTTCTGCAACATCCAGCGCCTGGCGTGCCTCGTTGAGGGCCCGGTGATAATGGGCGCAATCCTCGACCTTGCCTGCCAGCCCCATAAACAGCGCCAGATTACCGATGATGGCCTGCAAGTCTCGATACAGGCTCGCCAGTTCTGTGCGCAGGTTGTTGTCTTCAGCGAGCAACAGGATGAACAGATCACCCTGCACGATCACCGGCAACGCGCGGGGCAGGGCACGGCTCCACACGTCGAGGTGATCCTGTACGGTCTGGCGGGTGTGTTGCAACAGGCGTTCTGCCTCCTCGGGTGCGTGACTGGCAAACAGTACACTGACTGCTGACAAGCGTAGCGCAACCAGGCGGCACGGTTGGTCCAGCGCCAGCTGCAAGTGCGTTGCGCGCTGGCGGAGGGTGGCCAGGCTGGGGTAATCGCCACTGAGCAGTTGCGCCAGAATGTCGTGGCGCGAGCGTTTGGTCTGGGCCATTTGTACCAGTGCAGTACCAATCAAATGGGTGACGATGACCATTCTCAGCAAGTACGGTTGCTCGATCAGGGGCACGCCGCGGGCTTCGGCCAGTGCAATCACCGATGGGGGAATGCTGTGGATGAAGGTCTCGCCGGTCAGGATCACCAGTCCGGCAATCGCACAGTCACTGCCTTCGTCGATCAGGCGCAGCAAGTTGGCCTCGTCACGGGGGTGGTTGATCCCGGTGACAAACACCAGCTCACCGCCCATGACCCAGCCGGCGATGCCTTCGTTCTCGGCCACATAGGACCAGCGCACGCTGCGCTGGCGGTTGCGTGCGCCGGCCCGCAGGGTCATCTCTTCGAGGCCGGGCAGGGCCAGGATCTCTTCAACGGTCAGGCTCAAAGGGGCTCCTGGACGGTGGGCAGCACCGCCGGTTGACGGCTGAGTTTCAGCAGCACGATATAGACGATGGCCGATGCGCCAATGCCTACCAGAGGCGCAATCCATGGCGACAAATAGGCCAGCAAGGCGCCCACGGCATAGGCGGTCAGCCCTGCCAGGTTGTAGCGAGGTAACTGGACGCTGGCCAGGGCCGGGTATTTGCCGCGATGGCGAAACCAGAAGTCGGCCATGATCACGCCGCCAATGGGCGGGATGACCGAACCCAGCAGCACCAGAAACGGAATCAGCATTTCATACATGCCGCCCATCGCCAGCAGCACGCCCACGGCGGCGGCGAGCAGGGTCATGGTGCGCCGGCGTTCGCTGCGCACCAGATGGCAGGTGGCAGCGGCCACGTTGTAGATGGTCGGGCCCTGGATCGTCCACAGGTTCAGGCACAGCATGACTACGGCGGCAAACGACAGGCCTTGCAGCATCATCACTTCGACGATGTCGGCCTGTTGATAAACCATGGCGCACCAGGCGCCGGCCACGATCATCAGGCCATTGCCCAGCAGAAAGCTGACCACGCTGGCGGTCACGGCGATGCGTCCGCTGCGCGACAGCCGCGTCCAGTTGGTGGCCTGGGTGGCACCGCTGGCGAAGGTGCCAAAGACCATGGTAATGGCTGCCGAGACGGTCATGGTCTGCTGCGGGATCACCGCTGCCAGCCCGGAAAACCCGCCGACATGCTGCGTGGCGATATACATGGAGACGATCAGCAGGACAAACATCAGCGGCACCGAAACCCGCGACAGCACATCCAGGCCTTTGTAGCCGATGATCGCCGTGATGCTGAAGCCCATGCCGAAAAACACCATCAAGGGCAGGGTGAAGCCTTCGGCCAGGCCGAGCATCTTCACCAGCACGATGGCCACGGTTGCCGTGCCCCAGGCGTACCAGCCGAGTTCGGCAAAACCGAGCAGGAAGTCCGAGAGGCGGCTACCGGCCTCACCAAAGCACAAGCGTCCCATCAGCACCGTGTTCAGGCCGCTGCGCGAAGCGATCAGGGCCAGGGCGGCAGCATACAGCGCCAGCAGGGTATTGCCGATGGCCGCAATCCACAGCATATCGACAAAGTTGAAGGCCATGCCCAGCTTGCCACCGGCGAACATGGTGCCGGTAAAGAAGGTAAAGCTGAACAGCACCATCGAAATCGACAACAGCCCCTTGCGGGCTGAACGCGGGGCTTCGCTCAAAGGAAAATCGCCGGGTGAACTCATGGTCTATTTCTCCGCCTCGAATGGGTGCGCCGATATCGGTAGCACACAGGAGCCAGAGCAATAAGCGGGCCTGTTTTGTCAGGGCGGGTAAACCGGAGAAAAGCGGGCACACGGCATATGGGCGGGTGTGCAGAGTGCCTATTGGCGAGCGAATATCAGGCTGAAGAATGTGCAGAGTGATTCATTTTGTGGCGCGGGCGCACTGTTTCGGGGTGATGGTTACACGTTCTGTGGGAGCGGGCTTGCTCGCGACGGGATCGCTGCGGTGTAACAGGACAATCGCGGGCAAGCCCGCTCCCACAGTGCCCAACAGTTAGAACGCAATGCTATCGCTGCGGATCCGCGAATCGAGGTTTATTGCCCCTGTCTTTCAGCCATGGCCTGGGCGAAAGCGCCGGGCTCCAGTACCAGGGAAAGGCGCTGGTCCATCAGGTCCGTCTGGTTACCTTCGATCAGGGTGTTAAGTACACGTTGATTGATCTGTGAAAGTTGGCTATCGAGAAATTTCGCCGTGTCGGCCGAGAACTCCCGGTGCTCGATGCCATTGATTTTTTCCATGTTGTAAATGGCCAGGGCCGGCAGCAACGATGTTTCTACATAGTTGTACTCGTGGGTATCCCTCAGGTGCCGGGTTTCGTCGGGGGTTAACGGCTGGTTGTTCTGTTGCCTGGCGTTGAGGAACGTACTCAGGTTGTCCTGCAAGTCCAGCACCTGAAGTTGCGCGATGCGCAGGTCAATGGACGCCTTGAAGGCCTCGACACTTTCAAAGTGCAGTGAAGGCAAGCTGGTGAACGCTTCTTTGTAATAAGCAATGGACGTATCTGTCGTCGGCACGCCCGTGTGGGCCAGGGTCAATGTAGTCCCCATATAGGCAGGGGCTGTATCAACACTGTGCGGCAGGGCAATCGGGAAATGATTGATGTCACCCTTGGCATAAATTTCATTTTTGAAGGGAACCATCACGGCTTCGTTTACAAGCGTTGCCCCCCTGGCGCCCTGGGTTGTTTGCGCACTCGATGCGCCAAGCACGTATTTGTTGAATTTGTCTTTGGGGTCATGGGGCTGCGAGACACTGCGTTCTTCGTAATTGACGTTGTTGTAACCACCAGTAAGCACATTGCTGGCCAGCGTCCAGCGATGACGGTGGGGGATGTCTTCGCCTCCAAGCCCTGTGCCGCGCACACTGTAATTGTGGAGTCTTAAATTCCAGTTTCTGCCTGTCTCCTTGTCCCCGGACATCAAATAAATCTTGTCGAAAAGTTGAGTCCGAGCAGAGTCTTTTTTGCTCTCCTGCAGTGCGCTTTCATCCTCTTTCAAGTGTCGCAGTATGCCAATCAAATCTTTTTTGGTAATGAAGTCGATATCACCGGTTACTCCGGCCTTGCCGGCAAATCCCATTTCCTTACCTTGATCGAATGACAGATAGCGCCGGGATATTTCCTGGTGGACACGATCGTATATTTCTTTGGGTGTACAGCAAGGTGGGGCGGCGGGAATGGCGCCGGCGCTGATGTGTGAAGTCCCCCGGGCAACGCTGTCCGTGGGGGTAAACCTGAAGGGGGAAATCGAGCTGAGATCTTTCATGTGTTTTCGTTCGTTCGATCGAATGGTGGTCATCCTTCGTGGGAAACAACATGTGAACGGTCAAGCAACACACTCCGGGAGCAGGGAGGGTATCGGCGACCGTGCAGTCCATTACATGTCTCGCAGTCTGTGGCCCGGGCTGCAGGGCGGGTTCCACAACGTGCAAGCGAACTGTTACCGGGGGTTAACAGGTACAAAGATCGCAAGTGTTATTGATAAGGCATCATGTCTTTATTGCCGTGAAAGTGTTTATTGGATGTGAGTATGTATTCGGTTCAGTACGCTAATAATTAAGAGGGCTGTTCGTCTTTCCTTGTTATTTTCTTACACTTTGATATTTGTTTTGTTTTTAGTTCAAGGGCAAAGTTTGCGGCCCAATGGCCTGTTGCGTCGCCAGGTTTGCTACTGGTTTGCGAGCCTGTGCGTGCCTTCTCCATGCCCCATCTATCCAAGTGCACTATTAATGAGGTGAGCATCATGTTTATTTCCAGGTCAGGTACATCGCTCGATGCGGTATATGGCATCGACAGTCAAGGTAAGCCAGATGCCGTTGCTCAAAGCAGTCCCCATGGTGTTGCTCTGACGGATGTACAAAGACAGATGATCACCAACAGCAAGTTTTTTGAAGCGGGCGCCAGCATGGCCTTGTTGAACCAGCCAGGCAGGATAGGTGAAGTGTTCGACCAGCACGCCGCACAACTGGCAACGGTGTTGCGTCAGGGGTTGAGCGAGCAAAGCGTGGCGGGTGGGCTTGCCGTCCATTACAAGGGACGGGAGCAGCCGTTGCGCGATGTTCTGCAGGCCACCATCGAGCCTTTGGCAGCACAGTCCGACCAGATTGGTCGGCAGATGAAACCCGGGCAGGCGCTGCAACCGTGGTTGATCAACACGCTGCAGACTCCTCTGGCCGGATGTACAGAAGGGTTCGACAAGCAAAACCATGTTGACCTGCTGACTAAAATCCGTGCGTCGAGCGCTTTTGGCAGCACGATGTGCCAGTTGATGGCCCCCGTAGAAGACGAGAGTCAACCCGGGCTCTATGCGCAGCACAAACAAGCCAATACCGCGGCTTGCGTGGCCTTGCTGCGTGAGGCTGGTCTTGATGCGCAGGCAGATCAGTTCGCTGATCGTTTCAAGGAGTTTTCAAGCAAGACGCGTACGCCGGCCTTTGACAATCCGCTCAGTCGTGCCCGCAGTGAACGGATGCCTATGGTGGAAGTCGGCGGGGAGTTGCGGCCGGTGAAGGGAGTTTATGAAGATGCGGCCAAGCTCAAGATGGGGTTTGGGCTGGTGGTACAGAACACGGTCGACCCGCACAGCACTGAGCAGGCCGCCTTGCGCAAAGCGCTGGGTGATCGCAATCAGAATCTCAATGCAATTCCCCGTCAAGGTGCGCCGATTGCAGACCTGACCCGGCCTTTCACCATGTCAGAGGCTGAAATGGAGAACGTGCCGCCAGCCTATTCCCAGCAAGGCCTGACCGGCATGCTGGAGCATTTTTCAATGCTGCATGGCGTGGGTATCAATCGCTGGCAGCCCTTTGGCACATTCGCAATGGAGTCCAACCTCAAGGGTCTGCCATCTGCGGGGGCGCAATCCGGCAGTACCTGTGACGTGCTGCTGGCGCTCAACACGTTGAACCCGGATAGAATCTATGGCAATGAACACATGGTGCTGGCGGCCGGGCTGGGTATTGCCGCCTTCATGAACTTTGGCGGCTACCATACCTTTGCCGAAACATTCCCGATTGCAGAGGCCGTTGCGGCTAATCGCCCCTATGTCCCCACCAACCTGGCGGCTACCAATCAGATGGACTTGTATCAACGCATCGAGACAGCAGCGCAAACGGCCAGCCCGCAAGGTGCAAAACAGCTTGGGCAATTCCGTCGCAGTCATGCTCAAGTGCTTGAGGGGTTACGTCACAATCAGCCGGATGGGCAGCAAGCCTTGGGTGCTGGCGTTGATTTCTACGCCACTGCGCAGCAGATAGCCGATTGGCGCAAATGACCGCGTAACTCCCCACCCCTCCAAAAAACAAAACCCCCGTCAAACCCACCTGTTGCCAGGGTTTAACGGGGGTTTTGGGTCAGGCGGTTTGACCCGCCTGCCAGCTCAGCTTATTGGCAAGCTTCGCAATCCGGCGCGTGCTTTTGGACTCATATGTGGTATCCGGTTTATAGAGAGTCTTTAATTTTTTTGCTAGCACCGATAATTAATAGAACAGTCGTCACTGCAATAGCTTGGTATTCGAACATGTTTCGTAGCTCTTCATGTGAAGTGAACTGTGTACTTAATATGAAAATAAGTACGCCGAAACATCCGGTTAAAGTGTTTAAGGTTGCGTAGGCTCTCCCGTGTAGTGTCGGATCAGTAATTCTTTGTGCATGGCTGAGACTTACAATGGATGTTTGGCATCCCAGGCCAATTCCAATATATGAAAAAAAGGCCAGAAGGAAAGCTTCAGATTGAGCGAAGATGAATAGTGATAACGCTAGGGTGGTCAGGCCCAATAGGGTGATTTTCAAAGTGCCGAGTCGTTGGGTGAGTTTTACTATAATCAGTCCGCCAATGATTGCTCCAATAGAATAGGCGGCGTCAATCTGTCCATATGCATTTGCATTCAGATTGAGAGGTCCTTTTACGAAGGGGGCAAGTAATGCATTTGACATATATAGTATGTTTGTGTTTAGCAGTATCAGCAGATAGTATCCGATGAGGCGGGGTTGCTGGGTGATATATTGAAAGCCTTCAAGTATGGATCTCAGGTGAGCGACCAAATGGTTTAGCGTGCTTATCTTGGTGATCGCACTCGCACACGGCGAGTGAAGCGCCTTTGCCATATAAGCAATGCAGCAGCTGGATGCCCAGAAAATAGTACTGGCGATAGCGATAGTAAAGGTCGGCCCAAGAGTTACGAATAACATGCCGGAGCCTGTTGCTCCAATTATGACACCTGCCTGCCCACTGGTAACAGAAAGTGCATTGAGTTTGAAGTTTTTTTCATGAGTTGCGAACGTTGCCAAAATGACACGCCAAGACAATAGTTGTATTTCTGCGCAAATGGACATTAAGAAGCTGACGGAGTAAGCGAATGCAGGGGATGCTCGATCCATGACAAATAACGATGCATATACCAGTAGTGTCAGGCAGCGCGTGCATTCAGAATATAGCACAAGCTTTATAGCTGGATATTTGTCAGCCATACTTCCGATTATCATTGAAAGAAATAGGCTGGGCAGTGTTGCAATCAACAAGCTTATTGCCGCACTTGTGGCGTACCCTGTTAAGTCAATCACAATCCAAGTATTTATAAAAAAAAATATACCGGTTCCAGCCCTCGAGAAAAATATAACAGTGGCATATGCGGGGACTGATATTTGACTCATTACTCCGTGCGCCTTTAATCGTCAGGCGCTATGCGCCTGAGTAATGTAACGGAAGCCTGTCTCGTGTACGTCAATATCCAGCGTTATTGGATGGAATGTATTCAGATAATCGGATGACTCAAATAAGTGATTCGGTTGGTGAGGGCGCTCCATCAAAAAGCTCAGTTCGTTCATGTCAGATGACCATTGAGCGCCGTTAAAAAACTCGAACCCTTCAAAGTGTGCTTTATACAAGAATTTTTTCCCGTAACATGTGCCCATGTAAAGGTAGTTGCAGTCACGGTTGTGAAAGTAATTAATTATTGCGGTCAGCATGAACGTGCCTAGCGATTTTTTTGGTTCGGTAATGTCATAGAAGGCAAAGTTATAGTGTGCTATTTTAGGAGCTGTGTTAATTGTTACTAGGCCGACAGTTTTCTCTTTCCTGGTGAAGTGCATGATGTGCGTCGCATTTTCCGGATTGATGATTCGGTTAAGTCGCTGTTCATTAATCACTCCTTCCCCAAATCGCTGTTCCGCACACTGTAGGCATAATTCACGGATGCTCTTGTCGATAACGAAATCGCTGATATTAATAAGCGTCATTTCTATATCTTGACAGGCTTTGAGCGTTCGTCGAGCTCTATAGGTAAGTTCAAATCTTTTCAGGGTAATTCTTGTGCTTCGGGTTAAATAGAATCTCGGTTTGCGTGAAGGTAAAAAGCCGCGGCCATAGAGTTCAACGATTTCTTCCTGTGATTCAGGTATGGCCCAAACAGCGTAAGGAAATGTATAGTTTTTGTAGTCAGGGTTTGACTCCGAAAATATAATTCTCATAAGTTATTTCACGCCTGTTAGGATCATTCTTTCGCTGTCAACGCTAAAAGGTTGTCCCTTATTATTATAGCCCTCTATATTTTTAAATCCTGCGTGTAGCATCCACTCCTTGATTTCTGTGAATGTCAATAGTCGGATATTGTAAGGTGTTTCACTCAGTTCTCCATCTTTAATAAATTGGCGTCTAACATGAAGTATTCCTTGAGCAGGGTTGTAGTCGAAGTGGTCGATCATAAAGTTCCCTTCTCTTTCTAGAACACTTGAGGTGGGAAGGTATTTAAGGCAGCGATCACGATTAATATGATCAATCAAAAAACGGCCTCCTTTCTTCAATGAATCGTAAATTTTGCTTAATTGCAATTTGCAAATTTCGTCATTAGAGTATCCAAAAGATGTGTACCAACTAAGCGCACAGTCGAATTTTTCCCTCCAGAGCGTGTCAAGGAAGTTTTTGTTTTTGTAGCAAATATCAAGGTTGCTTTTACGAGCGTTAAGGATAGCCAAGTCAAGTGCGTTCTGGCTCCAGTCAATGCCCGTTACACGATAGCCCCTGTGAGCAAGCTCATTGGAAATTCGACCATGGCCGCAGCCGATATCCAGTACGTGGTCACCTTTTTCAAGGCTGCAAAGATGTTCAATAAGAGTGCATTCTTTCTTCGTCCTCTCATGGGTAAGATAATTTTCTGAAAAATAAATATAAAGATAATCAAACGTATTTTTCATTATGAATTCCAGTCAACGTCTTATGTAATCCATCTTAAAATGCTGTTCAAAGCCAGATGTTTACTGTGTGGGTATTCACTGAAGTGTGTTTCTAGATCGTGGCCAGCTTGACGAATACAATGGTGCTCAGCAGCGAGGCAATTTTGTGCGTATTCAATCAGTTTGCAAGGGATTTCAGCGGGAATGATCATGTCTTTTTCTGCAGAAATAATAAGCAGTTTCCCCTTGAAGTGTTGGATGATGGAAAAGCATTTGCTGTGTTCCCAACTTCGGTATTGGCGTATGCAGGATGAAAATGAGGGGCCAAATTTTAAGGTTTCAGCCTTTTCTGAATAAATCGCGGGTATCGCCAGCCCTAGGCGAGCAACCGAGATCTGTGAAGCTATATGGAGTGCATTATGCGCCCCCATGCTGAAGCCCATTATATTAAGACCTTCCTGTAGGTCGAGTTTGTGGATCACAGCTAATGCTTGCTCGGTTCTTCTTTCCAAGCTGGAATGTTGCAAGTTTCCGCCGGTGTGCCCATGCCCAAGAAAATCAAATGCAATCGTTTCGACGCTATGAGAGTTTAAGTATGTTTGAAGACTGTAAAAACCTTTGCAGCTGGATGTGCCAGCACCGTGCATAAGCAAGACTGTTCTCTTAGGGGAGTTGCAGTGCCAGCATTATCCTCGTAAGTGTGCCGTTCCGCAGCGCACCATAAAGTCTTCGATTAGCCGTTTCATATCCTATCCTAATCATCGTCGAGTATTGGCCCGATAGAGATTTGTAGGGGCGATATTTGTTTTTATAGACGTTGGCTGATAGATTTACATCTACAAGATTTGGTAGTTGTGAGTGGCACGGGTTGTGCTTGAGGTTGAAATCTCAACTAAATCAAATTGTTAACTTTGCTTTGTCTAGGTAGCTAGCCATGCACCTACTATTGAATACATAGACCCTGTGTTGCCATAAAGGTGCGTGCTATTACTTTTAAGTGAGGTTCAAATGTCTTTTTTTGCTAATAATTTGAATGCTCTACCCGGGCTGGAACACGCATTCGGCTCGGCCAGCAATTTCCATAAACCCACAAACTTATTTTGTTGTGCTCAGAAGCATGGTGCAAACGTCATTCAAGTGGGCGATGCAGATGAGTCTGGTGCCATCGCTGGGGACGCGATTTTCACACGTACAACCCGTCCCATAGGAATCGTGACAGCAGACTGTCTACCTATTCTTGTAGGTTCAAAAAAAGATAAGTTCGTTGCTGCCATTCATGGCGGCTGGCAAGGATTAGCGGCAGGTATAATCGAAAATTCCTTTCTTGCGTTCATACGAGAAAATATCTCGTTAGAACATTTGCAAGTTGCAATAGGTCCTGCCATACATTCATGTTGCTATGAGGTTGGAAAGGAGCTTGTTGATACAATTGAACAGGCGCATGGACATCTTTGGCGGGGGCGCCAGGCGCCATGGTCTAGAGTTCGTACAGAATCAGAGTTTGGCGTTACTCTCCGTCGTGCACCTGTCAGTCATAACGAAGCGTGGGTTGATCTCACTCTTTATGGCCTTTATTTGCTAGAGGATTTGGGGGTGGGCCGTATGCAAGTTGAGGTGGCGGGGATATGCACTTATTGTAGTGGGGATGAATGGGGTAGTTACAGGAGGCGAAAGCATCAAAGTGAGTCGAAGGCTTTTCAGTACTCATGGATACGCCTGCGAGAATGCTGAAGTCAATAGAGGGTCCAAATATTGTAGTTGCTTTGCCTTGTGGGCGTATTCCAATTGGCATTATTTAATATGTTATATATAGTCTTTGATAATTGCATAGGCAATGGCTTGTGCTCTATTGGTAGTGCCTATTTTATTTTGTATTGTTTTGTAGTGAAAGTTTATGGCGTCTTGCGAGAGCCCAAGTATTATTGCGATTTCTTCAGACGTTTTCCCGTCTGCGCCCCAACGTAAAATCTCTTTCTCTCGTGTCGACAGTGTTACAGCCAAAGAAGTAGGGCTATTTATTTTACTCATCCAGTTATGAATTTCCGCTGTCATTTGTTCTATCACAAAGTGCAGTATTTTCATCTCTCTATGTTCGATTTTTTGATGGGCTCGTGCCAGTAGTAAGTGCTCGAACACGCCATCCTGCTTTGGTATTGATTGCGTTATGTAATAAATATTGTCATCCAAGTTGAATAAGGGGGCAGTGTTGTGTGCCTCGAGATGACTTAATGTGTCTAAGTGTTCTGTACAAATTCTAAAGAAACCTGATGTGATGTTTGCACGCTTTGTGCTAAGTAGCGGGTCTGGATTGAATGGGTAATTTCCATAGGTGTGGTTTTTTGGATTTGTAAAAGGTGTTGGGTATTGAATGCGGAAGGAAAAGTGTTCGAAGTTAACTTGTTTTGTTGTGCTGATGCAGGCAGTCCATAAATCATCGAGCGTTTTGCACGCAGAAAAGGTTTTGCTCAGGTAGCTTGTTAGTGACTTGAGTTGCACTTTATTGTTCATGGCGATCCCCTTAGCGCTTTAACTATTTCGCGATAAGGTGAGTATTTGCCATCTGCTTTGAGGAGTTAATAGGTGTTTTCCCACGAGGTCTATCAACGTTCTGCTTGTTGCGAAGGATAAATCCTACAAATTACTTGTCTGGTTCAACACAAAGGCTTCGGAATAAAATTTATTTATGAATCTGCTTGTTTTCACATGCTGAATGACTGGTAAGGCACAGCCGGGTTGGTTCGCTCCCCCCAAAAAACAAAAAACCCCGCCAAACCCAACTGTTGCCAGGGTTTAACGGGGGTTTTGGGTCAGACGGTTTGGCCCGCCTGCCAGCTCAGCTTATTGGCAAGCTTCGCAATCCGGCTCGTCAATGGCGCAAGCCTTTGGCACCGGTGCCGGGCCGGCTGGGGCCGCGGCAACGTCTTCACTGTTTTTGCCGCTCGATACTGCGTTGAGCTTGCCGGTGTTGACGGTGGACTTCTCGGTGCTGGTCGCAGCCAGGGCACGGAGGTAGTAGGTGGTTTTCAGACCACGGTACCAGGCCATGCGGTAGGTCACGTCCAGCTTCTTGCCCGAAGCGCCAGCGATGTACAGGTTCAGCGACTGCGCCTGGTCGATCCACTTCTGACGACGGCTGGCGGCGTCAACAATCCACTTGGTGTCCACTTCGAACGCAGTGGCATACAGCTCTTTGAGCTCTTGCGGGATGCGTTCGATCTGCTGCACGGAACCGTCGTAGTACTTCAGGTCGTTGATCATGACCGAGTCCCACAGATCGCGGGCCTTGAGATCGCGAACCAGGTACGGGTTGATCACGGTGAATTCGCCCGACAGGTTCGATTTCACATACAGGTTCTGGTAGGTCGGTTCGATCGACTGCGATACGCCGGTGATGTTGGCGATGGTGGCGGTCGGTGCGATGGCCATGATGTTGGAGTTGCGAATGCCTTTTTGTACACGGGCGCGAACCGGTGCCCAGTCCAGGGATTCGTTCAGGTCAACGTCAATGTACTTCTGGCCGCGCTGCTCGATCAGAATCTGTTGCGAATCCAGCGGCAGGATGCCTTTGGACCACAGCGAACCCTGGAATGTCTCGTAAGCGCCACGCTCGTCAGCCAGGTCGCAGGACGCCTGGATCGCGTAGTAGCTGACCGCTTCCATCGACTTGTCGGCAAATTCCACGGCTGCTTGCGAAGCGTAAGGAATGTGCTGCAGGTACAGGGCGTCCTGGAAGCCCATGATCCCCAGACCAACCGGACGGTGCTTGAAGTTCGAGTTGCGCGCTTGCGGTACCGAGTAGTAGTTGATGTCGATCACGTTATCGAGCATGCGAACGGCGACGTCGATGGTGCGCTTGAGCTTGTCGGTGTCCAGCTTGCCGTTGACGATGTGGTTCGGCAGGTTGATCGAGCCCAGGTTGCAAACCGCGATTTCGTCCTTGTTGGTGTTCAAGGTGATTTCGGTGCACAGGTTCGAGCTGTGAACCACGCCCACGTGCTGCTGCGGGCTGCGCAGGTTGCACGGGTCTTTGAAGGTCAGCCAAGGGTGGCCGGTTTCAAACAGCATGGACAGCATTTTGCGCCACAGGTCTTTGGCCTGGATGGTCTTGAACAGCTTGATCTTGCCCGGGTACTGGGACAGTGCTTCGTAGTACTCGTAGCGTTCTTCGAAGGCCTTGCCGGTCAGGTCGTGCAGGTCCGGTACTTCGGACGGCGAGAACAGGGTCCACGGGCCGTCATCGAAGACGCGCTTCATGAACAGGTCAGGGATCCAGTTGGCGGTGTTCATGTCGTGGGTACGACGACGGTCATCACCGGTGTTCTTGCGCAGCTCGATGAACTCTTCGATGTCCATGTGCCAGGTTTCCAGGTAGGCACATACAGCGCCTTTGCGCTTGCCACCCTGGTTAACGGCTACGGCGGTGTCGTTCACCACTTTCAGGAACGGTACAACGCCCTGGGATTTGCCGTTGGTGCCCTTGATCCACGAACCCAATGCACGTACCGGAGTCCAGTCGTTGCCCAGGCCACCGGCGAATTTCGACAACATGGCGTTGTCGTGGATCGCGTGGTAGATGCCCGACAGGTCGTCCGGCACGGTAGTCAGGTAGCAGCTGGACAGCTGCGGACGCTGGGTACCGGCGTTGAACAGGGTCGGTGTCGAGGCCATGTAGTCGAAAGACGACAACAGGTTGTAGAACTCGATGGCACGGTCTTCTTTCTGCTTCTCTTCGATCGCCAGGCCCATGGCCACGCGCATGAAGAAGATCTGCGGCAGTTCGAAACGCACGCCATCGTGGTGGATGAAGTAACGGTCGTACAGGGTTTGCAGGCCCAGGTAGGTGAACTGCTGATCGCGCTCGTGGTTGATCGCCTTGCCCAGTTTTTCCAGGTCGAAGGTGGCCAGCACCGGGTTCAGCAGGTCGAACTCGATACCCTTGGCGATGTAGGCAGGCAGGGCCTTGGCGTACAGGTCAGCCATCTCGTGGTGGGTGGCGCTGTCAGCTACTTTCAGGAAGCTCAGGCCTTCGGCACGCAGGGTGTCCATCAGCAGGCGCGCGGTCACGAACGAGTAGTTCGGCTCACGCTCTACCAGGGTGCGGGCGGTCATCACCAGGGCGGTGTTGACGTCGCTCAGCGCTACGCCGTCGTAGAGGTTTTTCAGGGTTTCGCGCTGGATCAGCTCGCCGTCCACTTCTTCCAGACCTTCGCAGGCCTCGGAAACGATGGTGTTCAGGCGACCCATGTCCAGAGGGGCGAAGGTGCCGTCGGCACGGGTGATGCGGATCGACGGGTGAGCCTGCACGGCGTCTTCGGCCGGTGCGCGGTTGGCGCGTTCCTTGGAGCGTGCGTCACGGTAGATCACATAGTCGCGGGCCACTTTTTGCTCGCCGGCGCGCATCAGGGCCAGTTCTACCTGGTCCTGGATTTCTTCGATGTGGATGGTGCCACCCGATGGCATGCGACGCTTGAAAGTTGCGGTGACCTGTTCGGTCAGGCGCGCAACGGTGTCGTGAATGCGCGACGAAGCGGCAGCATTGCCGCCTTCAACTGCGAGAAACGCCTTGGTGATGGCAACGGTGATCTTGTCATCGGTGTAAGGAACCACAGCCCCGTTACGTTTGATCACGCGCAGCTGGCCTGGCGCGGTCGCAGACAGATCCAGATTTGAATCGGTACCCTGCGAGTTCTCGCGAGTTGTATCGGTTTGCATGGGGGTGTCTCCACATTCTCTATGTTTGTTTGGGCGCCTTTTGGGTGCCCACCGTTCCGTCCTGAAGCACTACAACCGGTAATGAACCGGGCATAACAACTTCGGGACGTACAGAAGGGGGGTTAAGCCGCTTCCGTGCCGAAGTCTTGATTCACGCAGACCGCGTGAAACCGTATTCCTGTTGGATGACAGTATTTTTACTGCAACACCCGGGCCGCTTTCCGACCTTTGGGCTGGAAAACGGTTGCCATCCGCATAAGCGGTTTGGACTTTGAAAGCTGCGTTTGGTTTAACCCGACAGGCGCGAGAAAAGGGCTTGAAATTCTCGTCTGAGTTGTGTTGGGTTTTTGGCCTAAAACCCTACATATGGGGTTTTTTGGCGAAGCTGATACAAGATATGCGTTTTATAGGGGTTGTGCAACGTACTGCCTGTGGATAACCCTGTGTGTAAATTGTGTGTGAAAGCTTGGAGATCCACGTAGGCCGCACTGCACCGGCATTTAGCCGTTTGTCACCGGATTTAGCCGGGACAAATCCTGTGTGCCGGATTTTGAGGGCGCGAACCCTACCACAAAAAACAGCGCTGTCCGAACGCATTTTCAGGCGGGTGCAAAGATAGGAAAGGTCAAGCACGGATTGTTGCGGGGAAGGGCCGGGAAGGCGGCGTGGAGCCTTCCCGGCAATTACGCGAAATTACTGCAACTGGAAGCTGTTTTGCTGGACGTTTTGCGAGTCCAGGCCAATTTGTACGTTGAATTCGCCAGGTTCGGCGACATGCTGTAACTGCGCGTTGTAGAACTTCAGGTCGTTCTCGCTGAGGGTGAACTGCACGACTTTCTGCTCGCCGGGGTTGAGCATGACCTTCTCGAAGTTCTTCAGCTCTTTAACCGCTCGGCTCATGGACGCAGTAACGTCCTGGATATACAACTGAACCACCGTTTCGCCAGCACGCTTGCCGGTGTTTGTTACGGTGACGCTGGCCGTCAGGGTTGCGCCCGGCTTCAGGGTTTTGGCCGACAGGCGGACATCTGAAAGGCTGAAGTCGGTGTAGCTCAAACCATAGCCAAACGGGTACAGCGGGCTGTTGCCCTCATCAAAGTACTGCGAGGTGTAGTTGCCCGGTTTGCCCGGCGTGAAGGGACGGCCAATGCTCAGATGGCTGTAGTAGGTCGGGATCTGGCCAACGGAGCGTGGGAAAGTGATCGGCAACTTGCCGGAGGGGTTGTAGTCGCCAAATAGCACGTCGGCAATGGCGTTGCCGCCTTCAGTGCCGCTGAACCAGGTTTCCAGCACGGCATCGGCCTGCTGCTGTTGCACATCGATCGACAACGGGCGGCCGTTCATCAATACCAGCACCAACGGCTTGCCGGTGGCTTTGAGGGCCGTAATCAGGGCGCGCTGGCTGGCAGGAATGTCCAGATTGGTGCGGCTCGACGACTCGTGGGACATGCCCCGCGACTCACCTACCACAGCAACCACCACGTCGGCCTGCTGCGCAGCCTTGACGGCTTCGTCGATCATGACCTGCGCCGGGCGCGGGTCGTTGACCACTTCGGGTGCATCAAAGTTGAGGAAGTTGAGGTAGTCGACGACGCTTTGATCGTCCGTGATATTGGCACCACGGGCGTAGATCAGGTTGTCCTGTTGGGCGATGGCATTGCGCATGCCGTCAAATACGGTCACCGATTGCGCAGGCTGACCGGCTGCGGCCCAGCTGCCCATAATATCGATCGGGGCTTTGGCCAGCGGGCCAACCAGGGCAATGCGCGCCTGCTTTTTCAGGGGCAGGGTATCGTTCTGGTTTTTCAGCAATACCAGGCTCTTGCGTGCCACTTCACGGGCTTCGGCACGATGCAGGCGGCTGTCGGCCTTGGTGTCGGCCGGGTCATCTTCGGCCTTGCCGATACGCAGGTACGGGTCGGCAAACAGGCCCATGTCGTACTTGGCCCCCAGCACCTCGCGTACGGCATTGTCCAGATCGCTTTGCGGCACTTCACCAGACTTGAGCAAGCCCGGCAGCTCTTCACCGTAGGCCTTGTCGTTCATGCTCATGTCGATACCGGCCTTGATCGCCAGCTTGGCGGCCTCGCGGCTGTCCTTGGCCACGCCGTGTTTGATCAGCTCGTTAATCGCGCCGTGGTCGCTGACCGCCACGCCTTTGAAGCCCCAGTCCTTGCGCAGCAAATCCTGCATCAGCCACATGTTTGAAGTGGCTGGCACGCCATTGATCGAGTTAAGGGCCACCATCACGCTGCCCGCACCTGCCTCAATGGCGGCGTGGTAAGGCGGCAGATAGTCCTGAAACATGCGTGTCGGGCTCATGTCCACAGTGTTGTAGTCCCGGCCGCCTTCTACCGCGCCATACAGGGCAAAGTGCTTGACGCTGGCCATGATGTTGCCGGGCAGGGCCGGGGATGCGCCCTGATAGGCCTGCACCATCACCTTGGCGATACGCGAGACCAGGTAGGTGTCTTCGCCAAAGCCCTCGGAGGTACGGCCCCAGCGCGGGTCACGGGCGATGTCGACCATCGGCGCGAAGGTCAGGTCGATACTGTCGGCGCTGGCTTCCCTGGCGGCGATGCGGCCGCTCAGGCCGATGGCGTCCATGTCCCAGCTGGAGGCCAGGGCCAGGCTGATCGGGAAAATCGTTCGGTGGCCGTGGATCACGTCGTACGCGAAAAACATCGGAATCTGCAGGCGACTGCGCATGGCGGCGTCTTGCATCGGGCGGTTTTCGTCGCGGCTGATGGAGTTGAACGTACCGCCGATGCGGCCCGCAGCAATTTCCTTGCGGATCATCTCGCGGGGCATTTCCGGGCCGATACTGATGAGGCGCAGTTGGCCGATCTTTTCATCGACGCTCATCTTTTTCAGCAGCTCAGCGACGAACACGTCTTTGGGGGGGAGCGGGGCGGCCGGGGTTTGAGCCCAGGCGGTGTGACTGGCCAGGCTGATGACGATGCCCAGCAAACACATATTTCTCATTGGATTCTTCTGCGCAGCCGCTCACTTGAAGCGAGGGAGACCCACGCTCGTGCAGCGATATTGTTCTGGGGAGGTATCAGGAGTACTCGAATCAAAGATTTGACCTACCTTTAGAACGGAGTATTCCTGCATGGCAGGCAGTCTTTTAGCTGATTCGCCGCGAGCAATCCAGTATTGCCGGGAGTTATTAGGCGTGGTGTGTGGTCAATAAACCCAATGTTGTTATTTCGGAGCGTTGCAAGCATGGGCATACAAAGTTTTAAAGCAGTGGGCTGGAAAGCCCTCGCCCTTCTGGCCTTGAGCAGTCTGCTGGCGGGGTGCGGGATCAACACCATTCCCACCCTCGACGAGCAGGTCAAGGCGGCCTGGTCCCAGGTGCAGAACCAGTATCAGCGTCGTTCTGACTTGATCCCCAATCTGGTCGAAACGGTCAAGGGTGCAGCCAAGCAGGAGCAGGCCACCCTGACCGCGGTGATTGAAGCGCGGGCCAAGGCCACCTCGATCCAGGTTGATGCCAGCACGCTGAACAACCCGGAAAAACTCAAGCAGTTCCAGGACGCGCAGAACCAGCTGACCGGAGCTTTGAGCCGGTTGATGGTGGTGTCCGAGCGCTACCCTGACCTTAAATCCAACCAGAACTTTCTGGCGTTGCAATCACAGCTAGAAGGTACGGAAAACCGCATCAGCGTGGCGCGGCGCGACTTTATCCTCGCGGTTGAACGCTACAACACCGAGATCCGCACCTTCCCGGGGCGTTTGTGGCATGCGGTGATGTACAGCGACCTGCCGGTGCGCTCCACATTCGAAGCCACCACCCCGGACGCCGACAAAGCGCCGGAAGTGAAGTTTTAACGGCCTTATACCGTTCCCCCCCCCTGTGGGAGCGAGCTTGTTGTGGGAGCGGGCTTGCTCGCGATGGAATCAACGCGATTTGCCTGACAGACCGCGCCGCATGTATCGCGAGCAAGCCCGCTCCCACAATGGATAACAAACGTTCGAGGTAGCGATGCGCGTATCAAGACTGGGGTTGGGCCTGTTGCTGTGGCTATTTATAGCCACGGCCCAGGCGCTGACCTTTCCCGCGCTCAGCGGGCGGGTAGTGGACGAGGGGCAAATGCTCACGCCCGCCACCCGCGAGCAATTGACGCAAAGCCTGCAGGCTCACGAAAAGGCCACCGGCGAGCAAGTGGTGGTGGTCACCGTGCCTGACCTGCAGGGCATGCCCATCGAAGACTACGGCTACCAACTGGGCCGTGCCTGGGGTATCGGGCAAAAGGACAAAAATAACGGCGCCTTGCTGATCGTGGCCCGCGACGACCGCAAGTTGCGCATCGAGGTCGGCTATGGCCTTGAGGATCGCCTCACCGATGCCCAGGCCTCGGTGATTATCAACCAGATCATCACCCCGGCCTTTAAAACCGGGGACTACAACCAAGGTATCAGCGACGGTGTGGGTGCCATCCTGCAAGTATTGGGCGGCACGCCCCTGGCCGAACCGGCCTACGCCAGCAGCCAGGGTGACGGCAGCGACTTTATGGCCGAGCACCCCGGGGGGGTGATGCTGCTATTTATCCTGTTTGTACTGGTGGTTGCCGCCTGTCAGTTCTATGGCATCTGCAATTCGGGTGGCAGTGGCGGTTCGCGCTCCGGTGGTTTTGGCGGTGGCGGGTTCGGCGGAGGCGGTGGTGGCGGTTTTCGCGGCGGTGGTGGCAGCTTCGGCGGCGGCGGAGCCTCTGGTGGCTGGTAATTCACTTTTTAACGAGTACGAGACTTATGGCTTTATTAACCCCCGAGCAACAACGGCAGGTCGAAGACGCGGTTACCCGTGCCGAACAGCACACCGACGCCGAAATCGTCACCGTGCTGGCTCCCCGTGCCGACGACTACAGCTACATCCCCTTGCTATGGGCCAGCCTGATTGCCTTGGTGCTGCCCGCCGTGGTGCACTTCTTGAACAGCGGCCTGGCGACTTACACTCTGCTGATGCTGCAATGGGCCAGCTTTGTCTTTCTTAGCCTGATCTTTCGCATCCCGGCCATTACCACGCGCCTGATTCCGCCCCGTGTGAGGCATTGGCGTGCGAGTAACCTGGCCCGGCGCCAGTTTCTCGAACAAAAACTGCACCACACTGCTGGGCGCACGGGTGTACTGATTTTTGTCAGTGAAGCTGAACGTTATGTCGAAATACTGGTGGATGAAGGGATATCCCGCCATCTGGACGACAGTGACTGGGGCACTATCGTCAGCGATTTCGTACGCCGCGTGGCGTTGGGGCATACGGCAGAAGGTTTTATCACTTGCATCGATGCCTGCGCTGAAGTGCTCGCACAGCACATACCCAAAACCCAAGCGCGCAACCAACTGCCGAATCGGTTGGTGATGTTGTAATCATTTTCTTAGTGGCTTTGATATTTCCGACACTTTGATGAGAAGTGTCGGGCTTTTGTAAAGTTATCTTTATGGTTTTATTCTTGTCTGTCCGTAAGTAAGTTCTTGCTGGGTCGTGATATAAATTTCTTCTGATTATAATTTTCATTGTTGTGAAAAACTGTGTTGTCATTTTTTTGAATGATGGCTAGGTTGTGTTTGAGCGTTTTTGTTGGGTGCTTTTCCGTGAGAAATTAAATGGTTTGGGAGAAAAGGGTTGAAGCTTACGCACAGGGAGAAAGAAGTGCTTGATTTGCTTTTGCAGGGGCGCACGAACAAGAAGATAGCGCAACAGTTGCGTATAAGTGGTTTTACGGTACGGGATCATGTGTCTTCATTGCTGCGCAAGTACAGTGTCGGAAGTCGTATGGAGTTAGTAGTGGAGATTGGCCGTATGGGTGAAGGTTAATATGGGCTTGCGGGCCCCCTACATCGGTAGGGTTGCTATGTCAGGTGTTGAAGTTTATTTTTAGATCAAGTGCGCAAGAGGTGAGGATGAAAAAGCTGTCTTTATATATACCGCTTGATTATGTGGCGACCCGTGTGGATTTGGTTGTGATGGCGTTGAGTTGCCTGTTTATGCTGGGGCTTGGTGTGATGATGTGGGATGCGAGGGTGGAAGTGCCGCCGGAACCGAAAAAGTTGGTGCTGCGCAGCGCATATGTTACCCATCCTTTGGATCGGTCGAAGTCGTCAGCTTTTTTGTATTTTACTGTGGGGCAAGATGAAGGGGGTTATAAGTACAGGGTTGAGTTCTCCAGTGAGGATGCAAGGTTGTTGGATGTTCAGAAGCATAAAAAGTTGTGGGTGGCTGTAGATGCTAGTGGTGAGAGTGAATTTGTATGGGCTGTGTATGATGATGAACTTCGATTGATGGTGAGTCGTAAGCAGATTGAGTGGTGGGTGCGATATAACAATGGTGGCAATTACCTTGCGATTGTGTTGTCGTGCCTGGCTTTAAGTTATTGCGGTTTTTTCATGTTCAGGTGTGGTATTTGGAATCGGTATTATTGCAGGAGTATGGTTGATGGCAATAGGGGAGGTTGAGGGAGGTATTTATGTAGTTGATGATTTCTTGACTGAAGCTGAAGAGAAGGCGATCGCTATTCAGCTTAAGGGTGAAGTGTGGCGCTATAACTGGCCAAGCTATGAAAATTCGTCCTCTGTGAGGCCCTGCTGGCACGTGTTTATTGCAGGTAAGGGTCGCCCGCTAGTTCAGTCAAGCCTTGAGGAGTTGAGGGGGAATAAGCCTTGGAGTTTTTTAACCCATGTGTGGGAGCGATTTCTGGCATTGCATGATTTTAAAATTACTTTGTTAGGCGTTTATGCGAACGGACAGACGTTTGGTCAAGATACGATCATTCATCGAGACAATAAAGTACATCCCGGATTAACGATTGTTGTATTTTGTAATGAGCACTGGCCGACCTCTTGGGGTGGTGAACTGGTTTTTTACAATGACACTAAAGAGCATATTATCAAGGCGGTATTGCCGAAACCAAGGCGTATGGTGGTGTTCGACGGGCGAATCCCCCATGCCGCACGATCACCTTCAAATACATGTGATCAAGTCAGGATGACCCTGGCATTTAAAACAATAATTGAGGAATAGCTGATGGCAGGTAAAATTGAAATAATAATAGGTGTTATTGATGATGGTGTTATCGTGGGCTCGGGAGCGGTTGCCGTATCAGATCAGCTTGTAACCAATAATGAGGGGGCAGCACTACTGACTCAGTCAGCCCAGACAGGTGCGGTTGTGGCGAGTGTTACTTCGGTGACTAAACTGGCGGGCCCCTACGTGCCAATAATTAGTCTGCCAGGGAATATTATCGCGGGAACTATTACATTCCTGAAGGTGGGGATGGATGTGAAGGCTGGGCGTGAAGTTAAAAAGGGTGAGCTGTATAGTCTACTGGGTAATGGAGTTGGGGTTGTTGGAACATTTGTTGTTTTGTCCGGTGCGGGGGCTTTTTTTGTTGGGTCTTTAGCTGTAGCTGCTATTGCGACAGGTTTGTTGTCAATTTACCACTCAGATATTTTCGGGAATGTGATGGCTGCTGCTGACGATTTCTTTAGAAATAATAGAGGTGATAGTTATCTTGATTATATGTGCGCGCCAGATATGCGCATCGTAGATCGGAACACGCTAAGAACGGCTTATGCCAATAAGATTTTTTCTTGTAATTGGGTGGCGACGACGGGTGAGTTGTTGCCTTCTTCGGTGGTTGTGAGCAATGAAAGTAATAGTGTCGTGATAGGAGGAGGAGAAATCTCTTATACACATCT
>NZ_JASJWL010000035.1:0-44552 GCF_035019225.1 Pseudomonas sp. CCC4.1
AGATGTGTATAAGAGACAGCCCCTCATCATTTCGAGTTTGACGGCGGTGCCCAGGCCCCGCTCGAAAGAACCGAAACAACGGTTTCACACCCCCTGCCCCATGTGACAGAGAGCACCACACAAAGCATTCTTCATATTGGCGATAACGCCACCCTCGTGCGCTACGTCACTGAAGGCGTCCTGTACCCCCGCCCCATTGACCGCCTGGTCTTCCGTGCCTCGGTGGCGCGGGCATCCATTTGCGTCACCAAGGGCGACAACGACTCTCTGCTGATCGACCTGAACCATGAGCGCTATCGGATAAAGCCTGCAAGTGCAAAGCAGATCATCGAAATTCATACCTTGAACGGCAACGATACGGTTTACATCGCCGACACCCTGAAAAACACCTTTCATATCGAAACCGGCCCCGGCAATGACACCGTCGTGACCAGCAGCGGCAAGTCCACGGTGCTGACCGGTACTGGCGATGACATGGTGATGACCCGTGGGGGCACCAGCTACGTAGACACTGGAGATGGCAATGACATCGTCAACGCCAATGGCACGGGCACAACCGTTGCCTACACGGGCAAAGGGGCAGACTTTTTTCGTGGCGGGGCCGGCATGGCCTTTATCGACGCAGGAGAAGGTGACGATGTAGCCGTCGGAGGCCAGGGCCACAGCATTCTATGCGGGGGCGACGGCGATGACCTTATTACAGCAGGAGCGGGCTCCAATGTGATCTATACCGGCCAGGGCCAGGACATCCTCAATCAAATAAAAGACAGGGACAAAGTATTCACCGACAGCGAGCCCACCTATATCGCCGAAGGCAGAATCACCCCGCACAAAAAGGTCGCCAATACATTTATTGGCAGCCCAATCCCCCTGCCGGAATCAGGGCTGATTATTCAAGGCAGCGAAGAGTTTATCGTAAGGGTTCAGGATGACTTGAAACTGTTGCTGAGCTCCGGCAACGGGAGCCAGCTACTGCGCGAACTGACAAAAAGTATTCGTAAAAGCCAGAAACCCATCACCATCGCCGAACTCAAGCAGGTAAATAACGGCCTATACATACCCAATCTGGGTGATGGCCGGTCTTTTATTCAGGTCGGGATGGCAGGTCTGCCTGATTTCGGAGGAACGGTGTACTACAACCCGGCATTTTCCACACCCGGCGCGATACCGCTTACCTCTCTCTACCACGAGCTATGCCACGCCTACAACTTTGTCACGGGCACACGATTTTTAGGCGCAAGCCCCGACGGGCATCAGGGAACCAAGCAAGCTGCGCTGGTGAAAAATGATGAACTGCAGGCCGTGGGCTTACCTTGCAACACAGAGCCCTTTGACTTCGATAAAGACCCTGCAACCCCTGCCCTCCCCACGAACCCGGCACAGTTCAGCGAAAACGGCATACGCGAAGAACTGGGGCTGCCCCTGCGCAAAACCTATATCCATTACTCGGATGATTAACCCTGTGGGGCCAGGGTTGTCGGTTCGATAATGATACCGGCGCGCAGGCCATTTTTGACTTTAGGGTTGGGAAAGATGATCCGCGCACCCTCTTCTTCAATAATCCAGCGGGTTTTGCCGGCGTCTTGCGCCAGCAGATAGCCCTTGGGCAACTCGCTGAAATTTTCGATATCGGCAGGCAAGTGCAGGATAAAGGCATCACTGTGCTTGATGACTTCACGCGCCACACTGAACAACTGCAAACCCTCGAGCGAAGCATCGGCCAGTGCTGGCTCGCTACCCTCGATCATCTGCTGCAAACGCTGCTCCAGACGTTCGACATTGACTCCGCCGTTCTGCCCGAAAGGCCGGGCCTTGCCCAACTCAAGGGTAAACGCCTCGGCGCCCAAGCGATCGTAGGTATAGGCACTGAACACAATGGAGGGCTTGTTTTGCAACAGCACCGCTTCCATCCCGGCCGCACGCAAGCGCGACAGCTCTTCGCGAGAGTGGCTACGGCCCTCCTTGAAGGGATACAACGCAAACTGCTCGATCTTCGACCCTCGAATGGCCGTGTGCAAGTCGTAGTGCAGACGAGTACGCCCGGGAGGGCTGAAAAAGGTTTCAGCCAGGTGTTCAAGCTCGCACGCACGCAGGGCTTCGGGGCCACTGCTGCTTTCGTGACGGCCGTTGAACAGCCGGTTGAGGTCTTCCTCGACAAAACGTGCGCCAGTACGCATGGCGCCGGGGTTGCCGAACAGGAACAGAATTCGCGCACGGGGCTTGATAGTACCCCGTGCAATGGCCTGCAACAGGCGATCAAGCAACTCGATCGGCGCTGTTTCATTGCCATGGATGCCGGCTGACAACAACAGATCCATACCGTTGTCACGAGCCTCGGGCGGGCGCACTTCAAGCGCGCCTTCGGTCAGCCAGCGCATCCGCACGCCGTCGACAGTCAGTTGAGTTTTCTCGGCCGGTTCACGTCCGGCCAAGGTCAGTTCAAGCAGTTTGCCGAGAGCGAGCATAGAACTTCCTTATCAGTGGTTGCAGTCCGGACCGTGTACGTGACCGTCTTCATCATCGCCCAGATCAGCCGGTTCCATTTCCAGTTGCAGGCTCACAAGGTTAGTCGCCAATGGGCGCAGCAGCAGGTTGGCGTATTCGGCATCGCCTTCTTCAACGTCTACACCGATCAGCAACTGGCCACGGCCGTCCTGCTGGATCCACAATTCCTTGCCCTGCCACATGACAGCAACGCGCGTGCAGGACGTTTCCAGCTGGGTACCGTCGGTGTCTTCAAGGATCAGCTTCAGGGTATCAGTCATTTCATCGCTCTCATTGGGGTGTGAAGGTGCGTGCCCGGCGTCAACTATCGCCCAGGCACAGCGCCTTTCAATTGATCTGGAAGGGGTAAACCGCGCCCAGTTTAAGGATTTGCGTCAGTTCATCCAATGCCGTGCGGCATTCAAGCAGCAATTGTGGATCAGCCAGGTCACTTTCGCGCAAAGCATCACGATAATGTTTGTTCACCCAGACCGTCAGGGTGTCGTACAGCGCCGGGGTCATGATCACGCCGGGGTTGACGGCCGCCAGCTCGGTTTCGTTGAGCGCGACCCGCAGGCGCAGGCACGCCGGACCACCGCCATTCTGCATGCTCTGCTTGAGGTCGAACACCTTGACCTCACGGATCGGCCCGCCAGCGGCCGTCAGCCCTTGCAGGTACTGCCACACGCGCGGGTTGGCACGACACTCTTCAGGCACGATCAATAGCATCGAGCCATCGGCGCGGCTCAGCAGCTGGCTGTTGAACAGATAAGAGCGCACGGCATCTTCCACGGCCACCTGATCACGGGGCACGCTGATCGACTGGAAGTTGGCGCCACGGGTCGCCAGCTTGGCCTGCAACTCGGCCAGCATCTGCTCGGTATTGAGGAAAGCATCCTGGTGATGGAACAACAGTTCACCATTACCCACGGCGATCACGTCGTTATGAAACACACCCTGGTCAATGACCGCGGGATTTTGCTGGGCAAACACCACACCCTCCTCGCTCAGGCCATGCAGGCGAGCCACTGCCTGCGAAGCCTCGAGGGTCTGGCGCGCCGGGTATTTTTGCGGTGCCGGGTAACGACTGTCGAACGCACTGCGGCCGAACACAAAAAACTCGACACCGGCCTCACCATAATCGCGGCAAAAACGCGTGTGGTTGGCTGCACCTTCATCGCCAAATTGCGCCACTGCCGGCAAAGCCGCGTGGTGGGCAAAATGCTCCTGATCGGCAAACATCGCGCCCAGCACGCGACTGGTGGTCGGGTGCTCGATACTGCGATGGTATTTGCAATTGAGGTTGGCAGCGGTGAAGTGCACGCGACCGTCAGCGGTGTCGGCACTGGGGCTGACTGTGGCCGCATTGGCTACCCACATGCTCGAGGCCGAGCAGCTGGCGACCAGCAATGGCATGGCCTCTTTGGCGGCGCGCTCGATCACCTGAGCATCAGTCCCGGCAAAACCCAGGCTGCGCAAGGCAGCAACGTCCGGACGCTCTTGCGGGGCCAGCACGCCCTGGACAAAGCCCATGTCCATCAACGCTTTCATTTTTTCCAGGCCTTGCAGCGCAGCTTCCTTAGGGTTGGAAGCCTGCTGGCTGTTGCTCTGGGAAGCGACGTTGCCAAACGACAAACCGCCATAGTTATGGGTCGGCCCCACTAAACCGTCAAAATTGACTTCAAAGGACTTCATCAGCGAGGCTCCGGAAAACGGTTATAAGTCATACAGCACCTGTGGGAGCGAGCCTGCTCGCGAATGGCCTATAAGGCTTTCGCGAGCAGGCTCGCTCCCACAGGGTTGAGATAAGCGTTACGACATCCGCACGCCCGGGGTCAGCGCTGCTGGCAAAGCCAGGGTCGGCGTTTCAAGGGAAGCCACCGGGTATGCGCAATAATCCGCCGCGTAGTAGGCACTGGCGCGATGATTGCCCGACGCCCCGATACCACCAAATGGCGCACTGCTCGCCGCGCCGGTCAATTGTTTGTTCCAGTTGACGATACCGGCGCGGCTTTCGAGCCAGAACTGCTGGTAACGCGCTTCGGAATCCGACAGCAACCCGGCCGCCAGACCAAACGCCGTGTTGTTGGCTTCAGCAATCGCCGCATCAAAGTCAGCGTAGCGAATCACTTGCAGCAATGGCCCGAACAGTTCTTCGTCCGAACGATCGCCAACCTCTGTCACATCGATAATGCCCGGCGTCAGCAAGGCGGCATTGATGTCTGGCTGGTGCATTTCCAGCAAGGCCACAGCCCCCGACCCCAGCAACACTTCCTGGGCATCCATCAAGGCGCGCGCTGCGCCAAGGGAAATCACCGACCCCATGAATGGCGCCGGCTGCTGATCGAAAGCACCCACTTCGATGCTCTGACTCACTTCAACCAGGCGCGTCAGCAGGCTGTCGCCCCATGCGCCTTGCGGCACCAGCAAGCGGCGGGCACAGGTGCAACGCTGCCCGGCGGAGATAAAGGCCGACTGGATGATGGTGTACACCGCTGCGTCCAGGTCCTCTACCTGATCGACCACCAGCGGGTTGTTGCCACCCATTTCCAGAGCCAGGATCTTGTCCGGGCGCCCGGCAAATTGCTGATGCAGGGCATTGCCGGTGCGGCTCGAACCGGTGAAGAACAACCCGTCGATACCCGTGTGCGCCGCCAGGGCGATACCGGTGTCGCGTGCGCCCTGCAGCAGGTTGAGCACGCCCGCAGGCAGACCCGCTTCGATCCAGCACTTGACCGTCAGTTCGGCGACTTTAGGGGTCAATTCGCTCGGTTTGAATACCACGCTGTTACCCGCCAGCAACGCCGGAACAATGTGCCCGTTGGGCAAATGACCGGGGAAGTTGTACGGGCCGAAAACAGCCACTACACCGTGAGGCTTGTGACGCAAAACGGCCGTGGCATCCCCCAGCGGTCCGCTTTTTTCACCCGTGCGCTCGCGGTAGCTCTGTACCGAAATCGCCACTTTATTGATCATGCTGGTGACTTCGGTGGCCGACTCCCAGAGGGGTTTGCCGGTTTCTTCACCGATGCAGCGCGACAGTTCGTCGGCGTGGTTTTTAAGGCTTGCGGCAAACGCTTCGAGCACGCTCAGGCGCTGCTCGAAAGTCTGTTTGGCCCACTGCGGGAAAGCCTGGCGCGCAGCCTTCACGGCGGCATCCACTTGCCCGGCATCGGCGCCCTTGCCAGCCCAAAGCACGTGTTGGGTAACCGGGTTCAGCGACTCCAAAGCCTCGCCCTGCCCGCTCTGCCAGGTACCTGCGATATACAACGTACTCATTATTTTGACTCCCGTGGGGCCACTGACTGGGCGGACAAGGCAACGGCGCGCACCTGGTCGCCCGCGCTCAGTTGCAGGCGTTTGGCGGTCAGCGGGTCGACCACCAGGGTGCCAGCAGCCAGCCGCGCAGGGGCGGCCGTGATGCGGCAATCTTCGCGTTTGCGGTTGTGCATCAGGTAAGGCGTTGCGTCGTCACCCGGTGTGCCAATAGCCAGCACCAGCGCTTCGCTGTCGCGCACTGCGCGGATCTTGCTGGTTTCACACTCCACCGCCGGGCCTGCGTCAAAAATATCGACGTAGCCCTGATAACTGAAGCCTTCGCTTTTAAGCATGTTCAAGGCCGGTTCGGTGTGGGTATGCACCTTGCCGATCACCGCTCGGGCATCTTCGGACAGGAAACAGGTGTACACCGGGAACTTGGGCATCAACTCGGCGATAAAGGCTTTGTTGCCCACGCCGGTCAGGTAGTCGGCCTGGCTGAACTCCATTTTGAAAAAGTGCCGGCCCAGGCTTTCCCAAAATGGCGAGCGGCCACTTTCATCGGACATGCCACGCATTTCGGCAATGATCTTGCTGCCAAACAGCTCCGGGAACTCGGCGATAAACAGCATCCGCGCCTTGGCCAGCAGGCGGCCATTGAGCCCGGTACGGTAATCGGCACTGAGGAACAATGAGCACAGCTCGGAGTTGCCGGTCAGGTCATTGGCCAGAAACAGGGTCGGGATTTCGCGGTAAATATTCAGCTCTTGAGAGGCGCTGACCGTCAGGCCCACACGGAAGTTGTACCAGGGCTCACGCAGACCGACGGCACCGGCAATGGCAGAAATACCCACCACTTTGCCATCGTCGTTTTCGAGCACAAACAGATAGTCCGCATCGCCACGCTCGGCTTCGCCACGGAAGGTTTTCTCAGCCCAGGTGACCCGATGCAGCAAGCGCTCTTCGTTGGCCGGCAAGGTGGTCAGGCCGGTGCCGGTGCTGCGTGCCAGCTCAATCAGGGCCGGTAAATCGCTGTTGCGTACAGGACGAACGATCATGCTATCTCCTTGGACGGGGCTCGCTGACGACCCCCGCGAAACTCGCTCAAACGCGTTATACCGCTACCACTCGTACGCTGGCACCTTCGCCAACACCAAGTGCTTCGGCCGCTTCCAGATCCAGCGTGACCGGTTTGCCCGGCGCCCAATCCAGCTCCAGCAATACGGCGCGGTAATCCTGTAGCTGGGCATTGGCCACCAGATACTGACGTCCACCGCCTGTGCTCAGTGCGCCGATCTTGACCGGAACCACGCGGCTCTGGGCGATTGAGCGGATGCCCGAAACCCGGGCATGCAAGGTCGGGCCACCGTCGAAAATATCGATGTAGTGATCGGTCTCGAAACCTTCGCGCATCAGGATGTCAAAGGTGATCTGCGCACGCGGGTGGACTTGCCCCATGGCCTCTTGGGCGGTGTCAGGCAGCAGCGGCACGTAAATCGGGTAATGCGGCATCAGCTCGGCAAGGAAGGTGCGGCTTTTAAGCCCGCACAGACGCTCGGCGGCGGCATAGTTCAAGTCGAAGAAGTTGCGACCAATGGCGTCCCAGAACGGCGAGTCGCCATTTTCATCGCTGTAGCCAACGATCTCGGTGACCACGGAATCGGCAAAACGCTCCGGGTGGTTGGCCACAAACAGCAGGCGGCCACGGGAGTTGAGTTCGGACCAGGCCGACCCCACCAGTTCCGGGACCACATAAAAACTGGTCAGCAGGCTGTTACCGGTCAGATCATGGCACTGCGACAGGACGTGAATCTTGTTGTGAATCTTCAGTTCGCGGGAGGCGTGCACGAACGTCTCGTTACGGAAGCTGTAAAACGGCTCCGAATAACCGGCCGAGGCCACGATCGCCGAGCACCCCACCAACTTGCCGGCAGCGGTGTCTTCAAGGACGAAAAAATAGCTTTCTTCGCCATTGAAGCTCACTTCGGCAGCGAACGAGGTTTCAGACGCGGCGATCTTGTCGCGCAGGCGTTCGATATCGTCCGGCAATGAAGTGACACCAATCGGGCTGTCCGCAGCCAGACGCTGTACCTCGCCCAGATCAGCCATTTGCGCAGGGCGCATCACCAGCATGGTGTCACTCCTTAATCCTTGAATTGCATAGAGGGGTATAGGCCGAACAGTCGAGTACACCCGGGCTTTCAACTGTGGGAGCGGGCTTGCTCGCGATGACGTCACTGCGGCGTGACTGACACACCGCGCTGCCTGTATCGCGAGCAAGCCCGCTCCCACATTGAAAGCCCTGTGCATTGAGCCTGGCCCGGCACATTAAATTCGGTTCGACGCCCGGCAAGCCGGGCGTCGAGGTCACACTCAGGCTTGCGTCAGATTCTTTACGGCACGTTCGAAGCGGTTCAGACCTTCTTCGATATCGGCCTCCTCGACCACCAGACTTGGTGCGAATCGAACCACGTCGGGGCCGGCCTGCAGAATCATCAGGTTTTCTTTTTCAGCGGCGTTGAAGATGTCTTTGGCGCGGCCCTTCCAGGCATCGTTCAGCACACAACCCAGCAGCAGGCCCATGCCACGCACTTGAGTGAACAGGCCGTATTGCTGGCCGATTTGCTCAAGGCGGGTCTTGAACAGGTCATGCCTGGCCTTGACGCCTTGCAGTACCTCTGGCGTGTTGATCACATCGATTACCGCATTGCCGACTGCACACGCCAGCGGGTTACCGCCGTAGGTGGTGCCGTGGGTGCCGACAACCAGATGCTTGGCCAGCGCTTCGGTGGTCAGCATGGCTGCGATCGGGAAACCGCCGCCCAGGCTCTTGGCGCTGGTCAAAATATCCGGGGTCACGCCGTAATGCATGTAGGCAAACAGCTCGCCGGTACGACCCATGCCGGTTTGAACTTCGTCAAACACCAGCAACGCATTGTGCTGGTCGCACAGTTCGCGGGCGCCTTGCAGGTAAGCCTGCTCGGCCGGCAGCACGCCGCCTTCGCCCTGGATCGGCTCCAGCACCACTGCGCAGGTCTTGTCCGAAATCGCCGCTTTCAGCGCATCAAGGTCGTTGAACGGAACATGAGTAATGCCGGTGATTTTCGGACCAAAACCGTCGGAGTACTTCGACTGCCCGCCCACGTTCACGGTGAACAGCGTGCGGCCGTGAAAGCTGTTGAGCGCAGCGATGATTTCGTACTTCTCGCTGCCGAAACGGTCATGGGCGACACGACGGGCCAGCTTGAAAGCGGCTTCGTTGGCTTCAGCGCCCGAGTTGCAGAAGAACACACGCTCGGCAAAGGTCGAGTCCACCAGTTTTTTCGCCAGGCGCAACGCCGGCTCGTTGGTGAACACGTTGGACACATGCCAAAGAGTATTCGCCTGTTCAGTCAAGGCACCGACCAATGCCGGATGCGCATGGCCAAGAACGTTAACGGCAATGCCGCCCGCGAAGTCGATCAGCTCCCGACCGGCCTGATCCCATACTCGGGAACCGGCACCACGCACAGGAATAAAGGCTGCAGGCGCGTAGTTGGGAACCATGACCTGGTCGAAATCGGCGCGTTGCACCGGGGCTTGCTCAACGGACATCGGAGTCTCCTGAAGAGGAACGCCTGCCTAAACTGGCGAGCGATGGGGGGATTGTAGGGACACATCGGGAGCACGCCTTGTCGCCAAGCGACAACTTCTTATAGCGCCAAACCACGATTTACAAAGGCATTACGACAATGCGACATATTCCGTCACAAAGGCGCAGTTTAAACGCTGGGGCGTCTTTGCGGCAGCACTCTGGCGCGCTGATTTTCCCGGAAAACGCGAGTTTTTGCCGATCACCGCCGGATCTGTACGTATGGGTGCTAAATATGTATGGATTGATCGCTGATTGTTGATGCAAAGCCTCCGCCAGCCAGCAAATATTTGCGCTTTTTAACGGGCTCGTACTGGCGGATCTTGAAGGTACTCCATCAGGACATACGAGTACCGGACATGCCCGATCCAACACCTCTTGCGCCCCTGAAACCGCCCCCTGAAAAAGGGTTAACAGCGGCGAACCGACTCCAGACCATCCCCCACTTCACGACCATTGCCGAGGCCATGCCGCCCTGGGCCACGTCCCTGGGCCGACCGACCCTGAACGCATTGAAAGGGACGTCCCCCAGCCTTCACCCAACCTTGAGGACCCTCACGCCCGCTCAGGGCGACACCTTGCGCAAAACGTTTGCAGCGCGATGGGCCGCCCGCAACGATGTTGAAAAAGACCTGGCAAGGGTCGTAGATGTTCACGGGTTTGCGGCGCCCTTGCTGAACAACCTTATTAAACGCCAATATCAGCTGGACCTGGATGTACACAACACCTTTATCAATCTGTATATCCCGAACTACCTGCCTGTCATCGGCCTGCGCGAAAGCGGTACCACGACCTGGCGCGTGTCCCTGCTAAACGCGGCCCTGCACAACTTTGAACTGCATGAAACCCTGCCCTATGCCTACCTCTCAGGCTCGGGGTATATCAGCCGCCCCGATGCCCAGGGGCATTTCAAGCAGCTCAATCACATCACCGAGCACATGCCCGTGCAGGCGTTCACGGCCTTGTGCCGAACACTGAATCTGGGCGCCCGCTACAAGGACCATCTCACGCGCCATCTGGGTCTTGACGATCATGGCAGGCAGTTAAGGCTGAAAAACAAAATACTGGACAGTCAACGCGCCGACCTGAAGGCCGATCTGACCTACGCCGTGATGACCAGACAGATCGGCCTGCCCCTGTATGAGTCACTGGATGCCTTTCTCATAGGCCTGGACAACCGTTGGCTGACCTATCGCCTGACAGTGCTCTCCCTCGACATCGAAAGCCCGCTGATCTTCATGCCGGTACATCAACGATCGGTAGTTGCGTACATACCCCACGACCCCCTGCATCCGGTCAAGGAGTACTCATCGATCGGCGAGTGCATGGCGCATCTGACCGAACGCCTGAAAAGCACTTCCTACCAGCATTTCTTCAGCCGCTTCGTCGCCCACGACCGATTGGGGGCTTTTCTGGAGGGTCTTAAAAGAACCTACTGGCAGGTCATCCCCGACACCCCCATCGCACCGGGCGCAACGCTACCAGACGCACTGGTTGCGCAAACCCTGATACCGATCGAAAAACCCGCGATTGAATACCTGCTGGTGCCGATACCTGATGACCTCTGGGAAACGCTTTACAGCAGGCAACTGGCAAAAATTTTCAACGATGCCAAAAGCCTCGCCGTGTCGACCGATGCCGAAGACCGCAAAACCCGTGAGGCACGCCTTGAACGCCTGAAAGGCATTGGCATGGCACTGCTGAATGCCGCAGCCTTTGTCATCGCGCCTTTTGTACCTGTCGTCGGCGAACTGATGCTGCTGCAAATGGCCTGGCAACTGCTGGACGACACCTATGAGGGTATCCACGACTGGGTGCAAGGCAAGACCACTGAAGCATTCGAACACCTGTTCGGGGTGCTGGAGAGCGGTATCCAGGCAGGTTTTTTTGCGGCGGGCACAAAAGTGCTGGGAGGCTTGCTGCCCAAGCCATCCGCCTTTGTACAAGGCATGAAACCTGTCACCTGCAACGATGGCGCCACTCGATTGTGGAACCCTGACATCAGCGCCTACCACCACGACCTGGCCCTGCCCGAACACCTCGCGTCCGACGAACTGGGCCTGCAGTACCACCAGGACAAAACACTGCTGACCCTCAGTTCCGGGCAGCAAGCCCGACACACGCTGGTACTGGACAAGACCGAAAGCGCCGGCCCTTATACCTTGCGTCACCCGACACGGCCCCACGCCTACGGCCCCCGGATGCAGCACAACGGTGAAGGCGCCTGGCTGATGGAGGGTGAGCGCCCGCAAACCTGGCAAGGCTCGATCCTTATGCGTCGGCTCGGCCCTGTCGCCGAGGGCTTCAGCGATGCCGAGCTGGAGAAGCTGCGAATTATCAGCGGCACCGATGAAGGCGTGTTGCGAAGGGTTCACCTGCATAACGAACCGACTCCGCCTCTGCTCAAAGACTGTATGGCACGACTGAGGATCCAAAAACAAAATATCGAGGACATCACCCGTATTCGCCAAGGGCGAGCCCTTTCAACCAAGGGGAACTGGCTGGAAAGCCTGCCCACCGAATTACCCGGCTGGCCGCCAGACAAAGCCCTGAATGTCTTTGTCGATGAAACCCTCAGTGGCATGGCCCATGTCTACGGTGCCCCCGAGGCACTCCCCGAGGACTCTCTCAGGATTTCTCAGCAGGACATCAAGAACGGCAAACTGTGGCCCCTGATTGTCGACAACTTCAACACGCCTCAACTCGATGCCCTGCTGGGCCCGCGCGCAACAAAGACAGAAGCCGTCAACACCCTGCAGGCCAAGGTGTCCGACTACGCCCGGCAACGACGGGAAGACATCTTCGACCATCAGTACGCCAGGGAGCGCCAGACAAAAAACCCGGCAGCGCGATTGATAGAAAGCACCTTTGCGCACCTGCCCGCCCCTGTCACCCAAGCGCTGCTTGAGACCACCAGCACGCTCGAGAAAACCACCCTCCTCGAGAATGGCAGAATCCCCCTGAGGGTAAAAAATCTGGCCACCGAGCTGGAACACCAAACCCGCATAGCTCACGCCCAGGAGGGACTGCTTGAAGATGACCTGCTGACTCCAGACGGCGAAAAACTGGCCATAAACACCCTGAAAACCTACACCGATGCGATCCACGACCTTCATCTCGAGGTGCGCGATCTGGTCGTTGACGGCACCTTGCGCTGCAGCCATGCCCCCAAGGACGCCAGGCACACCCGAATACTGGTTCGTAAAGGTCCGGACGCCTATGAGACCTACGATGGCGAGCATGCCCTGCTGCATCCAGCCTCGCGCTTTCACGGTGCGCTGATGAAGGCGCTCCCCGAACGTAACAGCGAGCACCTGAAATCCAGGTTCGCCATTGGCCAGAACTTCAAACAATGGCTGGCAGATAAGTACAGCGCCCCCGGTGAAATCCGAACGGCACTTGATCTGCCATCCCCGGCAGCTTGCGTGGCAACCGAAAGCGAAACCCTGTTGCGCGGCGCCGCCAGCAGCCGGGTCAATACCACGCCTGCAGCCAATCCCTTGCAGGAACGGGTCAAGGCCCTCTACCCCTATCGAAATAACGACGAGATAGCGTTGATCACGGCGCGAATCGACAGCGAGCAGGCCCTTGAACACCTGCGCGCCACCGAGGAGGAAAAAGACCAGCTTTTCGAGACACTGGACAACTGGATCAGCGCTGCGATCGGCGTCACCACCGACAACGCATTGCCACCCAACCTTCATGGTTTAAGGCGCCTGATAGGCTCCAGAATAAAGAACTCCTGGCTATCGGCCGACAAGGTCCATATCAACAAAACAGGACAGGCTGCCATAGTGGCCGAACTGGACTTCAGCAGCACCCTGTTCGGCCATGCCGGCACCGACAGCCTGGTTTTAAGCCGCCCCCTGAGCCATGTAGGCCTGCTGAGGCTCGACGATTGCAGCTTTTCCCCAAACCAGGGCGACTTCCTGACCTACTTTCCCAATCTGAAGGTACTTTCGCTCAACGCCAACGACCTTGAAACCCTGCCCGAGACACTCGATACACTGCCGCACCTCAGGTCGCTGCACCTTGCCCATAACCGCCTGACCCTGAACGCCGGGATGCAGAGTCAGCTCAAGCACCTTACCCGTCTTCAACACCTTGATCTGGGTCACAACCCTCTTGGCAGCCCTTTGGCCGTGGGGCATATGCCCGAACTCAGGACACTGGTACTGGAGAACACCCGCATCACTCAATGGCCCCCGGGGTTGTTCGACCAGCCACGACCGAAGGCTTTCAAATTGAACCTGCTGGGTAATGAGATCCATACCGTGCCCGACTACCCCGATCAATCGGCCGAATCCTGGTTGATTGCCAATGCCCGCCTTGAACGCCAGAAGCTCGACCTGGAGAGTCAGGACCGTGTCACTCAGTATCGCCGCGCCCTTGGCCTAGACCCTCATCGCACTTATCCGCCACGAGGGTCAGAGCAAAGCTCATTCTGGTTGTTCGGCCCCCCCGGGTCACAGGTATCCATGCAGGAACTCTGGGAGACTCTAGAGCACGAGCATGGCTCACAGGGATTTTTTGAAGTCATCGCCCGAATGGAAATCCCCCCGGACGTATTTGAAACACCCTCTGACCAAATTGCCTATCAGGAAGGCCTGGGAGATTTGAAGCAGAAAGTCTGGCGCTTGATCGATGCTGCCAGTAACGACACCCGCATGCGCGAGCTACTGTTCACCATGGCCAGTTCGCCCACCAATTGCGCCGACGCCGGCGCCCAGATATTCAATGCCATGGGCCTGGAAACCATGGCCCATGAGTTCTATAACGCCCGAAGCACACCACTGGAACTGGAAAAAAACCTGATAACGCTGGCACGCGGCAAGGCCCGGCTGGCCAAGATCGGTGACATTGCCCGGGCTGATGTGGCGCAACGTGTCAGGCCTGTGAGTGAGGGCGGCCAGGGCTTGAGGTTTACCAGCGAAGTGATCGATGGTGCGCCCGGAACGGTCGACGAAGTCGAAGTCCACACCGGCTACCAGACCCGGCTGAGCACAAGCCTCGAACTGCCCTGGGTACCCAACTACATGGTCTACAGGATGACTGCCCAGGTGGGCGATACGGAGTTTGTCAGGGCCTATCGCCTGATTCATGAGGGCGAAGCCGGTGACGGGCTGGTCAATCAGATCCTTGATGTGCCCTTCTGGGAGACCTACCTGAACAAAACTTACGCCTCGGAACTGGACGCCAACGCCAGCCTCTTCGAACAGAAGGCCGAGTGGCTCGAGCAGCTCAGGGAGCTGCAGGATAATTGGGTTCGCTCGGATACGCGCCTGGAGCAGCGCCATGCAGGGCAGCGTGTCGAGCTGCAGGAACTCGCCCTAAAACTGGCAGTGCCTGAGCCTCAGGTATTCACCTCCGAGCCCATGAATGACAAGCTCTACTACCGGATCTACAGCCAGATCGCCGATGAACGCAAAGAGCTCAGCCGGCAGTTGACCCGTCAGGCTCTGACCAGAGCCAGGCTGACCTGACCTCAGCCGCGCTCGGCCGGGGCCGAAGACAACTCGAAAGGGCTGCTGCTACGGCGCTGATTGCGATCTTCACGGGGAGTCGCACCAAAGAAGTTGCGATAGGCGCTGGAGAAATGCGGCCCCGACGAGAAACCGCAGGACAAGCCGATCTGGATGATCGACTTGCTGGTTTGCATCAACATCTGCCGGGCTTTATTCAGGCGCAGTTCGAGGTAGTACTGACTCGGCACGCGATTGAGGTACTGCTTGAAGATACGCTCCAACTGACGACGGGAAACGCACACATGCTGGGCGATTTCGTCGGTGGTCAGGGGCTCTTCAATATTGGCCTCCATCAGCAACACAGCCTGGGTCAGCTTGGGATGGCTGGAGCCAAGACGGTTCTGCAGCGGGATACGCTGACGCTCACCGCCTTCACGGATGCGCTCGACCACCAGCTCCTCGGACACCGCACCGGCCAGTTCGGCACCATGATCGCGAGCCAGCACCGCCAGCAACAAATCGAGTACCGACAGCCCGCCGCAAGCGCTCAGGCGATCACGATCCCAGTCGAACAAATGACTGGTGGCGATTACTTTGGGGAAGCGCTCGGCGAAATCGTCCTGCCAGCGCCAGTGCACGGCCGCACGGTAGCCATCCAGCAAACCCAATTGCGCCAGCGGGTAGACACCCGCCGACAGCCCGCCAATCACGCACCCTGCCCGCACCAGTTGCTTGAGCGCACTGCTCAGGGCCGAGGTCAGGGCGGCAGGCGGCTCATCCGCCAGCAAAAACAGCTTTTGGCAACCTTCAAGCTTGCCGTTCCAGGGCTCACCCGGCAATTGCCAGGCTCCTTCAAGCGGTGCCTCGGCCTGCAAGAACAACAACTCGTAGACGACTTCAGGATGCACGCGCTGGGCAACACGCAACGCTTCCTCGGCCAGCGCCAGAGTCAAGGCTTTGGTGCTGGGCCAAATGAGGAAACCAATTCGATGGGCGGTCATGGCGTGCTATCCGGAACGAAAACGGGAATAAAACCTGTGCACCCAGCCTGGGCCAGCTACGCGGGATGCGGAGCATGACCTATTTTGGTGCACAGCGGCAGTCTTAAAATTGCAGTTATTTCAAGCTGCCCGACAGAAACTGCTGCAACCGCTCGCACTGCGGGTTAACCAGCACTTCACGCGGGTCACCGCTTTCTTCGACAATACCTTTATGCAGAAACACCAGTTGGTTCGACACTTCACGGGCAAAACCCATTTCGTGGGTCACCACCACCATGGTGCGACCTTCCTGGGCCAGATCCTGCATCACCTTGAGTACATCACCCACCAGCTCAGGGTCAAGGGCCGAGGTCGGCTCGTCAAACAGCATGACCTCAGGCTCCATCGCCAGGGCACGGGCAATTGCCACACGCTGCTGCTCGCCACCGGACATATGCCCCGGGTAAGCATCCTTGCGGTGCGACACGCCTACTTTCTGCAGGTAATGCTCAGCCTTGTCACGGGCTTCGGCCTTGGACATGCCCAGTACATGCACCGGCGCTTCCATGATGTTTTCCAGCGCGGTCATGTGCGACCACAGGTTGAAATGCTGGAACACCATCGACAGGCGCGAGCGCATGCGCTGCAACTGCTTGGGATCGGCGGCCTTGAGCGCGCCATCCTTGTTGGCAATCAGCTTGAGCTCTTCACCATTGAGCAGGATCTTGCCTGCATGGGGTTGCTCGAGCAGGTTGATGCAACGCAAAAAGGTACTTTTGCCGGAGCCACTGGAACCGATGATGCTGATCACATCACCTGCCTTGGCGGCCAGCGAAACGCCTTTGAGCACTTCATGACTGCCATAGCGTTTATGCAGGTCTTGGACTTCAAGTTTGTACATGCTGTCGGTTCTCACAAAAACAGTCAGTCGTTGAGCAAGCGCCCGTGACGCAAAGGCTTGCGCCCCGCCACTTTAGCCAGCCAGAAACCGGGTTGGGCATAGCGCAGTCGCTCAACGGCAAATAACACACCGGCGGTGCCCGCGCATACCGTACTGACCCGGTCAGATAAAGGATCAATCACTTCAAACAGCGGCTCGCCGGGCTCAACCCAGGCGCCCACCGGACGTAAAAAACTCACCACACCGGGGTGCGGTGCAAACAACAACTCAGTGCCTTCAAATGGCATGCCTTCACATGCCTCATGCTGCGCTGCAGGCCAGTCACCTGTGATCAGGCCCTGTTCGGCCAGAAACGCCAGAATGCCCTCGGCATAAGCCTCGGCCTGCGGGCGGCCGGTGTCCGCCTGCCCGCCCAGCTCCAGGGTGGTCGACATGCAGGCCAAAGGGATCTGCGCATCGGCAAACTGGCGCTGCAAACGCAGCCAGGGCACTGAGCAGGCTTCATCGAAGGAGCTGCCACCCGAGTCTTCAGCCAACAGACCAACCCGCACATCCAGATGCGCAGCCAGCGAACGCCACTGCGGCCAATGCTGGGGCAAGGCGTACAGATGCAGTGCGGCATCGGTCTCGCAGTGCAGATCCAGGACAATGTCTGCATCACAGGCATGACTCAACAAAACACGCTGCATACCTTGCAACTGACTGACCGGATCTGGCAACTCGGACAATATATCAAGCATTGTCTGACGGATCAGTCGGGTGTTGGCGTGAGGATCATCCCCCAGACGACCTGCCAGCCTCTGCGCTACCGGCTCACTCAACTCGACGAAATCGCGGTTGAAGTTTTTGCCGCTGCCAAACTCGAAACGTCCCTGATGACTGCCTTGCAGCAACTGGCCGAGCCCCAGGGGGTTGGCCACGGGCACCAGTTCGATCACGCCATTCAAAGCACCCCGGGCTTCAAGTTCGCTCAGGCGCTTTTTCAGTTCCCAAGCACAACGCATGCCCGGCAGTTCGTCTGCATGCAGGCTGGCCTGGATATAGGCTTTGCGCTCACCTTCACCGAAACGGAACACCGTCAAGTGACGCTCGGAACCCAGGCTGCTCCAGGGCAGCAGGTGATCGATACGCTCCATGACTCAGGCCTTGCGCGGGGCCATATAGCCCAGCCAGCGGCGCTCGGCCAGTTTGAACAGGCGCACCAGAATGAAGGTCAGGCACAGGTAGAATGCACCGGCCGTGATGTAGGCCTCAAACGGCAGGTAGTACTGGGCATTGACGGTACGCGCAGCGCCCGTAATGTCGATCAGGGTCACGATGGAGGCCAGACTGGTGGTCTGCAACATCATGATCACTTCATTGCTGTATTGCGGCAGAGCCCGGCGCATGGCCGACGGCAGCAAAATGCGGCGATACATCTTGGAACGGGACATGCCCATTGCCTTGGCCGCTTCAATCTCACCATTGGGCGTGGCCCGCAGGCTGCCGGCTATGATTTCGGCGGTATAGGCGCTGGTATTGATGGCAAACGCCAGGCAGGCACAGAAGGTGGCACTGGACAACAGCGGCCACATAAAGCTGTCACGAATCACTTCGAACTGGGCCAGCCCGTAGTAGATCAAGAACAGCTGCACCAGCATCGGTGTGCCGCGAATCACGTAGGTGAACAGCCAGGCCGGAAAGTTGACCCAGGCCTGCTTGGAGACCCGCATCAACCCCAGCGGCACGGCTGCCAGCAGGCCGAAAAACAGCGAAATACCCAGCAGTTTCACGGTTTCCAGCATGCCGCTCAAGTACAGCGGCATGCTGGCCCAGATGACGTTGTAGTCAAAGATCATAGATCAGCCGCCCTTACGCCTACCGAGTAGCGCTTCTCAAGTTGTCGCAATGCCAGCAGCGAAACACTGGTCAGTACCAGGTACATCGCCGCAACGGCCAGGAAGAAGGTGAACGGCTCGCGGGTGGCATCAGCCGCCTGCTTGGCCTTGAACATCATGTCTTGCAGGCCCACCACCGAAATCAGTGCAGTCGCCTTGGTCAACACCAGCCAGTTATTGGTAAAGCCAGGGATCGCCAGGCGAATCATCTGTGGCACCAATACCCGGAAAAACACCTGAAACGGGCTCATGCCATAAGCCATGCCGGCTTCAGCCTGCCCCTTGGGAATGGCCATGAAGGCCCCACGAAAGGTCTCGGACAGGTAGGCACCAAAAATGAAGCCCAGGGTGCCGATACCGGCCGCCAACGGATTCAAGTCAATGTAATCGTCGTAGCCCAGCATCGGCGCAACGCGATTGAGCAGGTCCTGACCGCCGTAGAAAATCAGCAAAATCAGCACAAGGTCGGGAATCCCGCGGATTACCGTTGAATACAGATCGCCCATCCAAGCCAGCCAACGTACCGGCGACAAGCGCAACGAAACACCGATCAGACCTAGAACAATGGCCAGGGCCATGGACGACAAGGCGAGCTGAAGCGTCAGCCAAGCGCCATCGAGGATGACAGCCCCGTAGCCTTTCAACATGATTCCGGCCCTCTAAAAAATAGCTCGAAAATGGGGGAATAAAAAATGGCGCAAACTTCAGAGATTCTGTCGCTTGCGCCATTTCGGACGTACCGCTGCGATGTATTACTGACCGTAAATATCGAAGTTGAAGTACTTGTCCTGGATTTGCTTGTACTTGCCGTTTTCACGCAGAGCCGTGATAGCAGCGTTGATCTTGTCTTTCAGGGCGTCGCCCTTGCGTACGGCGATACCCACGCCATCACCAAAGTACTTGACGTCGGTGAATGCCGGGCCTGCGAATGCGTAGCCTTTGCCAGCCGGGGTCTTCAGGAAACCGTCTTCCAGCAGGGTGGCGTCTGCAACGGTGCCGTCGAGACGACCCGCTTCCACGTCCAGGTAGATTTCGTTCTGCGAGCCGTAAGGAACGACAACGGCACCTTTAGGCGCCAGAACTTCCTTGGCGAAACGGTCGTGAATCGAGCCGCGCTGTACGCCGATTTTCTTGCCTTTGAGTTCATCAAGGCTGTCGCTGACCACAGTACCTTCCTTCATCACCAGGCGCGCTGGCGTCAGGTAGTACTTGTTGGTGAAATCAACGGACTTCTTGCGGTCTTCGGTGATGGACATCGAGGACAGGATTGCGTCGATTTTGCGCACTTTAAGTGCCGGGATCAGGCCATCGAATTCTTGCTCGACCCACACGCACTTGACCTGCATCTGCTCGCACAGTGCATTACCGATGTCGTAGTCAAAACCCACGATACTGCCATCCGGGGCTTTGGAAGCGAACGGAGGGTAAGCCGCTTCAATACCAATTTTCAGAGGTTTGTCAGCAGCAAAAGCCTGCAGGGACAGCACGGACAGTGCCAGGGCGCCAAGAAGCACGAGTTTCTTCATCTTAGGACTCCATCGGTAAAGGCAATAAAAGCAGAGTGAGCCTGAGCCCAATATGCGGAGGTTAAACCGGGAATGCGGCGCCACGTCCTACTGGCGTTGCACTGTGACCAGCACAACAACGACGAGCGGGTGATCGGCATTCTAACGACAGGCTTCAAGCCGTTATTTCTTCAATGCGACAACTAGTTACAGATGCACCGAAAAAAGCGACTCCAGGCATTGACAGCTCTTCATGTTTATGCAAGAGCAAAAGACATAGAACCTATGTGAGTTGCAAATAGCGGGCCTATTATTCGCAAAGCCTTCTATTCCGGCAAGTGCAGCGTTTCATCTTATTTATTCAGGAGCCGAAAAGGGCTCTAAAACGGTGCTTTGAGTATCAGAAGGCCCCGCTAACGGGCAACCGGTTACATCTGCGGTAACACATAGTCGGCTCCCACAGGATCTGCAGTTGCCCAATAAAAAGCCCCGCCAGGTTATGCCGGACGGGGCTTGGTGACCTTCAGGCCGTGTTAGGCGACCTTCATGCCTTTATGGGTATCGATCAAGTGCTGCACCACACCCGGGTCAGCCAGAGTAGAAATATCACCCAGACCGTCGTATTCGCCGGTAGCTATCTTGCGAAGGATACGACGCATGATTTTGCCCGAACGGGTTTTCGGCAGGCCGGGCGCCCACTGGATGACATCCGGCGAAGCGATCGGACCGATCTCTTTGCGCACCCAGTTTTTCAATTCAAGGCGCAACGCCTCACTTGGCTCTTCGCCACCATTGAGGGTGACATAGACATAAATCCCCTGCCCTTTGATGTCATGGGGCACGCCAACCACTGCAGCCTCTGCCACTTTAGGGTGGGCCACCATTGCGCTTTCGATTTCAGCAGTCCCCATCCGGTGGCCGGACACGTTGAGCACGTCATCTACACGACCGGTGATCCAGTAGTAACCGTCTTCGTCACGACGCGCGCCGTCGCCGGTGAAGTACATGCCACGGAAGGTCTTGAAGTAGGTATCGACGAACCGGTCGTGATCGCCATACAAGGTGCGCGCCTGTCCAGGCCAGGAGTCCAGAATCACCAGGTTACCTTCAGCGGCCCCTTCTATAAGGTTGCCAAGGTTATCCACCAGCCCCGGCACCACACCAAAGAACGGACGCGCTGCAGAGCCTGGCTTGAGTGCATGCGCCCCAGGCAGCGGGCTCATCATGCAAGCGCCGGTTTCGGTCTGCCACCAGGTATCCACAATCGGGCAACGCTCTTTGCCGACCGTTGTGTAGTACCAGTTCCAGGCCTCAGGGTTGATCGGCTCACCCACCGAGCCCAGCAAGCGCAAGCTGGAGCCATCGGCATCCTTAACCGCCGCCTGACCTTCGGCCATCATCGCGCGAATGGCTGTAGGCGCGGTGTAGAGAATATTGACCTTGTGCTTGTCGACAATTTTCGAAACGCGGGTAATGTCCGGGTAGTTCGGCACACCTTCGAACAGCACGGTGGTTGCGCCGTTGGCCAATGGCCCGTAGACGATATACGTGTGACCGGTCACCCAGCCGACGTCCGCCGTGCACCAGTACACCTCGCCCGGGCGGTAGTCGAACACGCGTTCGTGGGTCAACGCCGCATAGAGCAGATAGCCACCCGTGGTGTGCTGCACACCTTTGGGCTTGCCGGTAGAGCCGGAGGTATAAAGGATAAACAAGGCTTCTTCTGCGCCCATTTCTTTCGGGGCGCAGTGAGTCGAGGCCACGGCCATCAGGTCGTGGTACCAGATATCACGATGCTTGTACCAGGCGATGTCCCCGCCGGTACGCTTGAACACGATGATCTTCTGAACGCTGGAGGTATCCGGGTTGGTCAGTGCCACATCGACATTGGCCTTGAGCGCGGTACGCTTGCCGCCACGCAGGCCTTCGTCAGCGGTGATCACTACCTTGGATTTGCAGTCGATGATCCGGCCGGCCAGCGCCTCTGGCGAGAACCCACCAAATACAACCGAGTGGATTGCACCGATCCGGGTACACGCCAGCATGGCGACCACAGCCTCAGGCACCATCGGCATATAGATGGTGACTACGTCACCCCGGTGCACATCCTGACCGCGCAAGGCGTTGGCCAGCTTGCACACCTCTTCGTGCAGCTCACGGTAGGTAATGTTGCGCTGCTCGGAAGGATCATCCCCTTCCCAAATGATGGCCACTTGATCGCCGCGCTCGGCAAGGTGACGGTCCAGGCAGTTGTAGGAAACGTTGAGAGTGCCGTCCGCGAACCATTTGATATCGACATGATGATCGTCGAAAGAGGTCTGTTTGACGGTGGTAAAAGGCTTGATCCAGTCGAGGCGCTTTGCTTGTTCGCGCCAGAAGCCATCCGGGTTGACGACGGACTGCTGGTACATCGCCTTGTAGGTCGCCTCGTCAGTCAGCGTATTGGCAGCGACTTCAGGGCGTACGGGATACAGGGAAGCGGCACTCATGTTTCATACCTCAATGCTTGTAGTTGTTGTTTTATGACCCTGTTTTAGCCGGGCCAGGCCGTGAGATCCATTCGACGTTGGTAGTAAGAAACACGCAGAAAAGTCATGGTTTTTCTGCGCAAGGCTCAAGCACAGTACTTACAGCGATTTCCTGCTCGTCACGCGCCTTGTAAACGTCAGAAATGAGCTCTGTTTTCGACGATTGTTGCAGAAACTGTCAACAGTCTTTATCAAAACTCCCTCTATATGCCCGCACGGCACAGGCCTAAAATTCATCTCGCCAACCAAGGCACCGCGATTAACCCAAGTTACAGCCCCCACGAAGGCAAGTTAAGTCGCTCTTCAATACTCAGTTTCACGCACAGCCTCACAAGGGCTGTGTGACCCCACTCGACCTAAAACAGGTAACTCTGAAATGAAAGCGTTGTTAGTTCTGGCCCTGAGCAGTGTGTGTCTGACCGCCATGGCTGAGGAAGTGAACACACAAGCTGCGCACCCGCAACCTGCCGTCGAACAGTATTCCTACTCATCCGAACTGGACATCGCCAAAGTGATTTCCATGAGCGAAATCCCCAGCGTTTGCGAAGTTGTGCCGGCCCAGATGGTCTACGAAGACTCGCAGGGCAAGCAGCACACTCTTGAATACCGTGTCATGGGCAACGGCTGCTCCAACGGCTGATTAATAACCTGCGATTTATTCCAGCGTTAATCAACTCACTTATTCACGCGAACCAACGCGGTGTTTAATTGCAACTTTCAACCTGGCTTATATAACTTTGAAACGTTGCCCGCCGCGCATGTATCGCCCGGGAATTATCTAATGAAACGTTCTTTGATAGTGGCTTTCAGTTTGTCTGTTCTGGCCAGTTCAGCTTTTGCCGCTGACGGTTATGACCGTACCCACGCCGCCACTTTTACTGAAGATGGCTACAACAGCACCCGCTCGGCCAATTTTGCCGAAGACGGCTATGACAGCACTCGCTCGGCCAGCTTTGCCGAAGACGGCTATGACAGCACCCGCTCGGCCAGCTTTGCTGAAGACGGCTATGACCGTACCAACGGCCATCGTCTCAGCTAACACCGCTTCGACCTGACGCCCGGTAGCTGCCGGGCGTGGTCTGCCTTGCAACAAATCTCCCTTCCCTCCCGCTCATGCCACAGGTCATTTGGTCGCCCAGACCCATGACAAAAAAACTTCTGCCCCGGCAAACCCTCGCCCAGCCGCAGCCTTGCTTAAGCCCTGGACAAATTTAGGGCGTTTCGTCGCATCTCCAGCAAAAAAACTGGCTGAAATACCTTGTGCAAAAGCCTTATACTGCGGCCATCAAAAAGGCTTGGCATATCCCCTTCGCGGGCTAAAAAACCACGCTGCTACGGCCTCAAGGCCCAGGGCAAGTGCAGGCACGACCTCCTTCCCTGAACGACAGCGGTACAAGCCAACGTACACATTCATGTTTTTGCGTGAGCACAACGCTACTGCAAGCAACATTTCTTAGATCCAAGTGGCCTATGGCCGCGTAAAAACCAAACCATAAGTGTTTTCACGCAGCTATCAGGCCCTCACGCAGGAGACGACACGTCATGCTGAGCTGGGACGAATTCGACAAAGAAGACGAAGGCGAAGTCGCTGTTAAAGGCGCCAACGCAGGCCACGCAACCGAAGCCAACATGGACCGCCTCGACGCCGCTGGCGGCGTAGCTGCCCAGGAAGCCCGCGCAGTCACGGCTACCGACTCGGCCGCGATCATTCGTGCCAAAGCCGCGCTGGACAACCTCGACATTGCTGAAGGTCTGGCCGAACTCGAAGGCGCTTCCGCCCGTGTAGCGGTTGACGAAAAAATGATGATCAACTGCCGCGCCGACCTGAACCAGCTCGTACCGTTCAAGTACGACTGGGCGTGGCAGAAATACCTGGACGGTTGCGCAAACCACTGGATGCCGCAAGAAGTCAACATGACCGCCGACATCGCCCTCTGGAAAAACCCGGAAGGCCTGACCGACGACGAGCGCCGCATCGTGATGCGCAACCTGGGCTTCTTCTCGACTGCCGACTCCCTGGTTGCCAACAACCTGGTACTGGCCGTATACCGCCTGATCACCAACCCGGAGTGCCGCCAGTACATCCTGCGCCAGGCTTTCGAAGAGGCGATCCATACCCACGCCTACCAGTACTGCATCGAATCGCTGGCCATGGATGAAGGCGAGATCTTCAACATGTACCACGAGATCCCGTCGGTTGCTAAAAAAGCTACCTGGGGCCTGAAATACACCCGTTCGATCTCTGATCCGAAGTTCGAAACCGGTACTGTCGAAACCGACAAAGAGCTGCTGCGCAACCTGATCGCCTACTACTGCGTTCTGGAAGGCATCTTCTTCTACTGCGGCTTTACGCAGATCCTGTCGATGGGTCGTCGCAACAAAATGACCGGGGTTGCCGAGCAGTTCCAGTACATCCTGCGCGACGAATCCATGCACCTGAACTTCGGCATCGACGTGATCAACCAGATCAAAATCGAAAACCCGCACTTGTGGGACGCTGAAATGAAGGAAGAAGCTTCGCAGATGATTCTGCAAGGCACCCAGCTGGAAATCGAATACGCTCGTGACACCATGCCACGCGGCGTATTGGGCATGAACGCAGCGATGATGGAAGACTACCTCAAGTTCATCGCCAACCGCCGCCTGTCGCAAATCGGCCTGAAAGAAGAATACCCGGGCACGACTAACCCGTTCCCATGGATGAGCGAAATCATGGATTTGAAGAAAGAGAAAAACTTCTTCGAAACACGGGTCATCGAATACCAAACCGGCGGTGCATTGAGCTGGGATTGATACACCGGGTTGGTTAAAGCCACACCGGGTAAATAAAAAGGGCCAACCATGTTGGCCCTTTTTATTGGCATCGAAATTTTCAATTACCCTTTATTAAACTCAAAAAGCCGGAATCCGCCTGCCATAGTGCGGCGAGTTTCGTGTGAGACTTCCCAGCAGCTTCCAGATTTCTCAGCTCCTCAACGGCTACAGCCCACCAAAGAGGCTTACACGCCTCAAGATAGGGTAATTGGCTACCCGCCTTACCCAGCAGATAGAGTTTGGCAATTTTTCGAGAGGTACTGCATTGCCCCCTCAATTTCCACCTCAGCTGTAAACGGTGACGCAGTGAGACCCTGGGAAGACGGTCAGGAACGGCAAATGATGCTTGCGGTAAACCCTCACGATAGCCCTCATCCTGCTTATTAAAAAAAGCCCGGTACATTGCATGGTGATAGTGCTTCACCGAGAAGTAATGATTAATGCAGTCATTGGCCGCAATCACTTTTCGACCATGCAGCATAAACGATATAGCAATTTGCTCAATCGTAAGAAGTGTTGCTCCATGATGAGCCCATTGATCAATCAAACTAATTACACCTTCAAAAATATGACCGTTGGTTTTGGTCATCCCGCAAACCCCGCTATTGAACAGCTTCAACCACGGTGCGGGGGCTTTATTTTCAGCGTCGAGCTGTGTAACCAGTTTACGAAACCCCAGGCGCCGGGAAGCATCTGCCCAACTCAACTCAAACTTATCCATCAAAAAATGATTATCAGAGACCCGTTTAAACAATTGGGCCGGGTCTTTGAAAAAAACCGTATCGGTATCAACGAAAATGGTTTTGCCAGACAGCGCAACGCCCGCCTGGATAGCGCAAGCCTTACGCCGGTGATAATAACCACCTGCCCCTTGCCAGGCGTCCAGCACCTCAACGCTCAGAGGCAACACGCTCACAGGCCAGCCATCAAATGCCTCAGGCTGATCAGTCATCAGTGTGATCGTAAAGTCAGCCGGATCTTTTCTGTAGCGCAACGCCGACAAAATACTGAATTTTGCTTCAAGCCGATAAACTTCTTTGTCGCCATACAGCAAATACAGGAGTTGATTGATACTGTTGGTGGGCTCACCTTTGGCTTCCATCATCTTTTTTATACCGTTCTTGCAGATAAGGGTAAACGTTTAAACAGTCATCATCCGACTACTGAAAAACTGTTTAAAAGTTCTCTTTTACATTAACCGCACACACCCAGCGACAGAGAAAACCCCAGATACCTTTTGCAACTGACTTATTGCTGATTTTCGCCGCAAGGCTCCCACCCTGAATACAACGTGGGTGTCTTCGTAGAAGGTGATGGCTGCTTCAACAGATACAAGTGTGCAAACTTTATGGGCATTATATTTTGATAGCGTCAATGTGCAGGCTAAGCACTGGGACATCCCTGATATGGGAACCAGTCTTAAGCTTATTTAAAATAAAAGAGTTAGGATTTTTCTGATTTCAACGAAGAAAGCTCTGCTAACCGTGTCCCCGCGATGACGTGAGCAACATGGCCGTTTTCCGCGAAAAGATTACACACACCCCACTATCGAAATTTTCGACCCATGCTCTTCGCGCAAAAGCTCATAAAAATGCAGCCAGACAACAGATTTCGCCCCTCGGCACTTATCAAAAAATGAGTTTGTTCCGGCACCAAGATAGCTGTATAAAAACACAGTACATTTTCAAGCACTGACTCAGCCCTGGAGAAACCCATGCCTCATTCAGCCACGCGCAGTACGTTTGAACGTATCGTCATCAATCAATTTACCCCGCTGCACTGCTCGCAGGCCCGCGAAATGCTGGGCTGGAATCGCGAGTACCTGAGTGAGCAGTCCGGGGTTTCAGTCTCGGCCATTGAACGCTTCGAGTCACAAGCCCCCGTTCGCGACGTAACCCGGCTGGCCCTGGCCTATAGCCTTGAGGCGCAGGGCCTGGTGTTCTTTCCCGGCTTTACCCCCGGTCGCGGGGGAAATGTTCGCGGCACAACACCAGACCCGATGGGGCGCGATGATTTTGCTCTGATCGAGTGAAATACGGCCCTATTGCCCTGGGGTTTCTACCTCAAGCCACCAGGCACGGCCCCGGTGAGGGGTTAGCAGATTGAAAGCCTCACCCATTTGTGGCGTTGTAATCAGCACTTTGCGCTGCTCTGCCAACGCCACAATGCGCTCAAACGGCTCGAACCAGGCATGAAAGGCCAGATCAAAGGTGCCGTTGTGAATAGGTAACAACCAACGCCCGTTGAGGTCGTTGTGCGCTTGCAGGCTGTGTTCGGGCTGCATATGCACATCGGGCCAGTCGGTGTTGTAGGCACCCGTCTCCATCAGGGTCAGATCAAATGGCCCAAACTGCTCGCCGATCAGCTTGAAACCGTCGAAGTAACCTGAATCTCCACTGAAGAAGATTCGCACGTCATCAATGATCATCACCCAGGATGCCCAAAGCGTCTGGTTATGATCAAACAGGCCGCGGCCTGAAAAGTGCTGGGAAGGAGTCGCGATAAAGCGGATACCTGCAAGTTGGGTGCCCTGCCACCAATCCAGTTGCTGAACCTTGCTGGCTGGTACTCCCCATTTGACCAGCAAGTCGCCCACACCCAGCGGCGCCAAAAACTGCTGTGTTTTGGCGGCCAGTTGCAATACGGTTTTTTGGTCCAGGTGATCGTAATGATTGTGGGAAAGAATCACAGCTTCCAATGGCGGGAGCTCATCAAGGCTGATGGGCGGCGCATGGAAGCGCTTGGGGCCAGCCCACTGGAACGGCGATGCACGCTCAGCATAGACCGGGTCGGTCAACCAGTACTTTCCCTTGAGCTTGAGCAGCAGAGTCGAGTGACCCAACCGGTACACACTGAAATCCGCAGCCTCGTCCAATTGCTCACGGGTCAGCGGTTTGACCGGGATCACACCTGCAGGGCGAGTGCTCGCAGGCTTTTGGAATATCATTCTCCAAAAAATGCCCAAGGTTTTGCCGATACTGGAAGGCGGCCTGACGCCAGCATTTTGAAATGCACCTTTATGACGCTCAGCGGGCTTAGGCCCCTCTGCACTGCTTGAGTCGAGTGCCATGGCTTGAAGGCTCCAGTCAAAAGTGATTAATACTCTGTTTACAGGCCTGTTAGAGGATGATCGACATTCTACTGGCATCCTTCTGCGCCGCAGCTTGCCCTCGACTTAATAAGCTAATCTAGTCCCCATTACTGTTTCAGAATTTTCGGAACAGATGGGGTGTATTCTCGACAAGGCTGACCGACCAGCCAACAATCGATAATGCAGTACCCGGCAGTTGCCAGAAACTCCGCCCGCACATCTTGCGCAGATAGACATGGACAATAAAAGAGGCAAAGGGTTGTCGTTCGCCAAGCGTATTTATGCGCCGCGAGTGATTGGCTCAGGGTTTGGCAGTATCGGGCTAATGGCCGCCCTCTACCCCCTCGACAGATCCATATGGGTTTGGCCACTACTGCTGCTAAACGCGTTCGTATGGCCTCACCTGGCCTATCAATTGTCATCGCGTGCAACCTATCCCTACCGGGCTGAACGTCGAAATATTTTGATTGATTCCATGTGCGGAGGGTTTTGGGCGGCGGCTATCGAGTTCAATCCGCTGCCTACGGTGATCATCGTGTCGATGATGACCATGCACAACGTGGCTGCCGGAGGGCCAAAACTGCTGGTTCGCGGAGCGCTGGCGCAGCTGGCAGGCGCCCTGGTCGCGTTGCTGCTGTTCGGCTTTGCGTTTACACCCCATACCACCAGCCTGCAGGTCTATGCCTGCGTACCCGTGCTGATTCTTTACCCTTTTGCTGTAGGCATGGTCAGCTATGGTCTGGCAATCACCCTGGCCGAGCATAAACGCACCCTCAGTACCCTCAGCCGCACCGATAGCCTGACCGGGCTGCTTAATCACGGCTCATGGAAAGACCTGCTGCAACTCAGTTTCCAGCAAAGTCTGGAGCGCAATTCTCCGGCGACTCTGGCGCTGATTGATATCGATCACTTCAAACAGATCAACGACACCTACGGGCATATTGTCGGCGACAGTGTATTGCGCCAGCTCAGCAAGGAGCTCAAGGACAATTTGCGTACTGAAGACCTTGCAGGCCGCTACGGCGGTGATGAATTCTGCGTCATCCTGCCCAATCGCACCCTGGACCAGGCCCGGGAAATCATGGAACGGCTGCGCCATGTGATTGACAACTATCAACACGCCGACGAGCCCGGCCTGTGCGTTAGCCTGAGTATCGGGCTTGCCACTTGCCGCCCCGAACTCCTCCAGGCCAGCACGTGGCTGAACGAGGCAGACAAAGCGCTATATATCGCAAAGAATACCGGGCGCAACAAAATCAGTGTTGGCGCAGCAGACACCCTTGCTGAATCACAGCTGAGCAATGATCCGGTATAGAAACAGGGCCCGGGCAGCGCTATTCAACTGATGCAGCGACGCAAGGCCGAAATCTCGGGCACATCCTGGCGATGCATATACACCCTCAAGGGCTCGGTGATGTTCAGGCGGTCATCGATATTCTGATCCAGCAACAACTGAATCAACTCGCGCTTGAGAGTCATGGTGCCAGCACCATCGGCCTGCCAGACAAATTCGCTGGTGGGCGTGATGTTGTCGTCGGCGACATCCATTCCAAATGAATCTTCACTGAAACGGACAATGTGCTGGCCTGTCTTACGATTGAAACCAACAAAGCCGCTAAGTAGGTCGGCGGCCTGACAGATGAGTTGCGAAGTGATACGCATGGTAAACCTCACTGATGAGCCTGAAAGGCTCCGGGACGGTGGTTTACACGCAAGTTCGATTGCCTGCCCCTCTGCCGGGGACGTTGATGTGGCCAAGAATACTGCACATCTTCACGAAAAACCGCTAAAAAACACCCTCTGCTTTTATGATTGAAAGGAACTCAACCAATGCCTGACACTTTTGGCAAAAACGCCCTGCTGCTGAGCCTGCTCCTGGGCTTGGGTGGCGTACAGAATGCTGGCGCATCCAATGCGACCGAGGCGGCACTGGCCAACGCTCACGGCATACCGCGCCCGGCGGTGATCGCCCATCGCGGTGCGTCCTTCGATGCTCCGGAATCAACCGCTGCCGCCTACACCCTTGCCAGGGATCTGGGGGCTGACTATCTGGAAATGGACCTGCAACGTAGCAAGGACGGCGTTCTGTTTGCGCTGCATGACAACAGCCTGTTGCGCACCACTGACGTCGCCAAAAAGTTTCCGCAACGCAAGGACAGCCCGGCCAGCGCCTTTACCCTGGCCGAGCTTAAAACCCTGGATGCCGGCAGTTGGTTCAACCAGGCTTATCCGGATCGCGCGCGCCCGTCCTATGTCGGGCTGCCGATCCTGACCCTGGACGAAATTATCGATATCGCCCAGGGCAATCCACAGTACAAACCGGGCCTCTACATCGAAACCAAAGAGCCCAGGCAGTTCCCGGGCCTTGAACACGATCTGAAAAACAAGTTGAGCGAACGCGGCTGGCTTGAGCCCGTTGCCTCGGCAGAGGCGGAAGGCAAACCACTGGTCGGCCAGGGCAAAGGCCGGGTCATGTTGCAAACCTTCGACAAAAACAGCCTTGAGCTACTGCAAAAAGAAATGCCCAACACGCCGAAGATCCTGCTGTTATGGGTAGGTGAAGGCGGCATGAAGCCCAACACCTCAGTCAGTTTCGCCGACTCCGGCGAAAAGGATAAAGCCGCGTACTACGCCAAACAGCAACCCAAGGACAAAGCCGAATTCATCCAGTGGCTCGACTTTGCCAAGGCCAACGGTGCCATCGGTACAGGCCCTTCGGCAGCCTTGACCCACGGGGGTGACCAGAGCTACTTCGACCTGATCCAGCCCTGGATGAACAGCGCCGCCCATGACCGGGGCATGCTGGTACATGTTTACACCCTCGATGCCCCCGTTGACTTCAAAAAGGCAATGGACGCAGGTGTCGACGGCATCTTCACCAACCGCGCCAGCGAGTTGCTCACGTATTACCAGCGCCCGGTGCCACAAAGCGTCAATCAGTTGCTGGAGAAAAATGGCTTTTAAACCTGCAAGCCGGCAAGGGGCGAAAATTAAGGGTGAGTTAAGTTGCGCCGGTTAATCTGATCCCACTTGAACAGATCAACCCAAAGGGACTCAACATGAAAAAACTTAATCTGGTATTTGCAACTGTTGCCCTGGCTCTGACTGCCGGTATTGCTCAGGCCGATGTACGCCCGGACCATATCCCGGGCCTGATCAAATCGGGTGAAATCACCTCGTTTGAAAAGTTGAATCAAGCAGCACTGGACAAACACCCTGGCGCGACCATTCTCGATACCGAGCTTGATCACTCCTACGGCAAGCTGGTGTATGAAGTTGAATTGCGCGATACCAAAGGCATCAAATGGGACGTAGATCTCGACGCAAAAACCGGCGAAGTGCTGCAAGACAAACAAGACACCTAAGTTGATTTGAATAAAAGGCTGCGCCACTCTTCATGGGTGGCGCGGCCTTTTTATTTAGCGCTTGCTTAGGAATAAGTGCCGCGCTCAAGTGTTCTGGCTAGAATCATCTTTTTGAGCTCGAGCATTTACCATGACGTACGGCACGGCTGACGATATCGCGACAATTAACCGGATCAGTGCCGTACCTGCAATGTTGCAGGTGATTACGGAAATGACCGGTATGCGCTTTGCTGCCGTTGCCCGTGTCACCCAGACCACCTGGACCGCCTGCGCGGTACTCGACAAGCTGGGTTTCGGTTTGCAGTCCGGTGGCGAGCTGGACCTGGTCAGCACCCTGTGCTTTGAAAGCATGAACTCGCACCTGCCTATCATCATTGATAAAGCCAGCGCCGATCCGCTGTACCAACACCATCACACGCCGCGGATTTATCGCTTCGAAAGCTACATCACGATTCCGGTATGGCGCACTGACGGTAGTTTTTTCGGCACCCTGTGCGCACTCGACCCCGAGCCTGCAAGCCTCAGGAACAGTACGATCCAGTCCACAATGGAGTCATTCGCACGCCTGCTGTCGCTGCAAATTGACGCCGAAGAAAACCTGCAACGTACAGAAACCGCGTTGGAGCAGGAGCGTGAAACCGCAGAGCTGCGCGAGCAATTTATCGCTGTTATAGGCCATGACCTGCGCAACCCGTTATTCGCCATCACCACAGCCGCAGAGCGCTTGCTACGGGTGCACCCAGCCCCCTCCACCGATGTCCTGGTCAAGCATATCCTGAGCTGCGGCAACCGTGCCTCGCAGCTGGTTGAGGACGTTATGGACTTTGCCCGCGGACGGCTCGGTAGCGGCATCCCGCTGACGCTGCGCGAGTGCCCCGATCTCGACCAGGTCTTCATCCATGTCATCTCGGAACTGCAAAACGTTCATGCGCAACGTTCCATCCGCTCAGACATAGGGCCACTTGAGGGCATCCGCTGTGACAGCGGCCGCCTGGCCCAACTGCTCTCCAACCTGTTGACCAATGCCATCACCCATGGCTGCCCCGACGGGCCCGTTGACATCTCGGCACTGGTACTCAATGGGGTATTCACCCTGAGGATCTGCAACCAGGGCGAGCCCATCCCGGCCGAACAACTGCCGCATTTGTTCAAACCCTACTCACGCCCGGCCACCGACACTCCCCAGGCCGGACTTGGCCTTGGGCTGTATATTGCCAGCCAGATCGCCCTGTCCCACGGCGGCCATATGGAAGTCACCTCGGACCAGGACCAAGGCACAGTCTTCACCTTCAGCATGGCGCTGCCCTGATGCTCTGACGCCCTCGACTGGTATGTGAGACGACATCTTATGACCGCCCGGCCGCGACGCTAGCCATTTGCCATATAGGGGCTAAGGTACTGGCTGTAGACGTTTTAATTGAAATTTCGCCATGTTCGAAAGGAGTCGTTCATGCACACCAAAATTGAGCTGAAACCGCGTTCAACCAGCCGTACTGAAAAACTCGCAGCGCTGCTCTATAGCCTGTTCAGCTATCTGTTTTTTCTACTGACATTTGTTTATCTGATAGGTTTTCTGGGGAATGTCGCCGTCCCGAAAAGTATCGATTCGGGGCCAGGCCTGGCATGGCCCTGGGCGCTTGTGGTCGATGTGCTGCTGATCACCGTATTTGCCCTGCAACACAGCATCATGGCGCGCAAAAGCTTCAAGCGCAGGTGGTGTCATGTCATACCGCCAGTTATTGAACGAGCCACTTATGTCCTGGCCTCCAGTGCGGTGCTGGCGCTTATATGCTGGCTGTGGCAGCCGATCGATATCAGTGTCTGGAGTGTACAGTCGCCCTTGTTTGCGGGGTTACTTGTCACGCTGTACTGGTTCGGATGGGGGTTGGTGCTGCTGGCCTCTTTCATGATCAGCCACTTCGAATTGTTTGGCGTCAAACAGCCCTTGGACACCCTGCGCCAACCAAAACCCGTAAACAACGCATTCAGAACCCCCGCGCTCTACAAGCTCGTGCGTCACCCGTTGTATCTGGGATTCCTGATCGCTTTCTGGGTAACGCCCGAGATGAGTGTCGGGCACCTGGTGTTTGCACTGACAAGCACCCTTTACATTCTGATCGGCACCCAACTGGAAGAGAAAGATCTGGTTGAGCTGTTTGGGGACAAGTACCGGGTTTATCAAAAAAACGTCGGCATGTTGCTGCCCTCTCTACGCCGCAAGTCCGGCACCGGGCGCTGACCCACGAATAAATCTGTATTTAGAACCGTGATGGGTAGAAACTGACGCGCTGTTCAGCGGCTACTGACACTGCCTGTCAGATGCCTCCTATTGCGCCTCGACAGAAACCCGACATGAACACCCGCCTATGCGCTTATGAAGACCTGACACCCCGCCAGCGCGAGCAACTGCGCGAGATAGAAGTTCGCCCTGAGCAGATTGCCTTTTGCGGCACCATCGAGTCTGCCCTGCACTCGTTGCCGGTCCAGCCGCAGGCGGGCATCAAAGGGCTGGTGCTGCTCAACGACGAGTTGCCAGTGGCATTTTTGCTTCTCAAGCGCGAGCCGCTTCTGGCCCACTGGGCTGAGCCGGGCTGCGCCACCTTGCACGCACTACAGGTCGACAGCCGTGCTCAGGGCCAGGGATTGGGCAAGGCCTGTTTGCGCGAGCTGGCCAGGGCCATTGAACAGATATGGCCCGAGATTCGCCAATTGATGCTCTCGGTCAGCCCGTTCAATACCAGCGCCATGGCTTTTTATCTGAGCCAGGGCTGGGTCGAGCAAGGCGAGGCCTATCGTGGTGAGCGACGGTTGGTGCTGTCGCTGGCCCCCATGCTGCCCCTGCAGTTGCAGGCAAGCTAAGCAGGCTTTTTGATCGGCAGCCAGATTTCCAGCAGCCCCGTACCGGTGTCCGCATTGAAGTCTGCGCTGTAGCGCTCGAACTCGGGCGCATCAGCGGCTTGGTAGCCCGAATTTGGCAACCAGTCTTTCCAGATCGCCTGAAAGGTCTGACCAAGCGTGTCCAATGCCCCGTGATGCTCAAAGACCGCGTAAGACTGCTCCTGCAGTTCAATCCAGCGATACCGCTCAGGCAGATCATCAAGCTTGCTGATAGCCACGCCAGCAATGTATTCAAAACCACCCTCGCCATCAGGATTACAACAAACACCGTAGGTTTCATCGCCAATTTGGCTTGGTACTTTGCCGATTTCGGGAATGAATTTTTCCCATAACAGCGGGATTCGATCAACGCTCTCCTCAGTGAAACGGCCACCCAAACCCGCGATCAATTGAAACTGGCCTTTGGCAAATCGCGGCGCTGACAGCTCGAACTTTTTTAGTTGGTCCATGGGGCATGCTCGATGGAGGAAGTAGGAAACCTAGCATCTGAGTATAGGAACAAAACCACATACAGGTCGGATCAGCGAAAAATAGACGCTGACAGCACCTAGACAAAAGGTCATCAGCGCCCGTATTGTTTCGTCCAGACCACCGCAGTGGTCAACGTCGCTCGGACGGTTCCGGGCGCTTACGTATCAGAGGCACACATGGCAGAGCAAGGTTCGCCGCGACGCTTTGCGCGCATAGATCGACTCCCCCCCTATGTTTTCAATATCACTGCCGAGCTGAAGATGGCCGCCCGTCGTCGTGGCGAAGACATCATCGACTTCAGCATGGGTAACCCTGACGGCCCGACACCTCCCCACATCGTCGAAAAACTCTGCACCGTCGCGCAGCGTGAAGACACTCACGGCTACTCGACTTCGCGGGGAATTCCACGCCTGCGCCGGGCCATTTCGCGCTGGTATGCCGACCGTTATAACGTTGAGATCGATCCCGAGCACGAAGCCATTGTCACCATCGGCTCCAAGGAAGGCCTGGCGCACTTGATGCTTGCCACCCTGGATCAGGGCGACACCGTGCTGGTGCCCAACCCCAGCTACCCGATTCATATCTACGGTGCCGTGATTGCCGGTGCCCAGGTGCGTTCGGTACCGCTGATCCCCGGCGTGGACTTTTTTGCTGAGCTGGAAAAAGCTATCCGCGGCTCCATCCCCAAACCGAAAATGATGATCCTGGGCTTCCCGTCCAACCCGACGGCGCAGTGTGTCGAACTGGATTTCTTCGAGCGCGTGGTGGCCCTGGCCAAGCAATATGATGTGCTGGTTGTGCACGATCTGGCCTACGCCGATATCGTCTATGACGGCTGGAAAGCGCCTTCGATCATGCAAGTACCGGGCGCCAAGGACATCGCCGTGGAGTTCTTCACGCTGTCCAAAAGCTACAACATGGCAGGCTGGCGTATCGGTTTTATGGTGGGCAATCCTGAGCTGGTCAATGCTCTGGCGCGAATCAAGAGTTACCACGACTACGGCACCTTTACCCCGCTGCAAGTGGCGGCAATTGCTGCACTTGAGGGTGACCAGCAATGTGTGAAGGATATTGCCGAACAGTATCGTCAGCGCCGTAACGTGATCGTCAAAGGGCTGCACGAACTGGGCTGGATGGTCGAAAACCCGAAAGCTTCGATGTATATCTGGGCCAAGATTCCCGAACACTACGCCCACCTGGGCTCACTGGAATTCGCCAAGAAGCTGCTGGCAGATGCCAAGGTCTGTGTTTCGCCGGGGGTAGGCTTTGGGGAGTACGGTGACGACCATGTGCGCTTTGCCCTGATTGAAAATCAGGATCGCATTCGTCAGGCGCTGCGTGGAATTCGCGCTATGTTCCGCGCTGATGGCTTTAACGCTGGCTAAAACGACTGTGGGAGCTGGTAAACCAGCTCCCACAGGTTTATTGGTGCTTTAAACCACCAACGACAGCAGCAGAATAAAGATCAAACCTACAACCGAGAGGATGGTTTCCATCGCGGTCCAGGTCTTGAAGGTTTCAGCCACGGTCATATTGAAGTACTGCTTCACCAGCCAGAAACCTGCGTCGTTGACGTGAGACAGGATCAACGAGCCTGCGCCGGTTGCCAATACCAGCAGCTCACGGTTCACACCCGGAATCATGTCCACCACCGGCAACACAATCCCCGCCCCGGTAATGGTCGCTACGGTCGCAGAACCCGTCGCGATACGAATCACTGCAGCCACCAGCCAGGCCAGCAAAATCGGCGAAATTTGCGCGTTTACCGCCATATGGCCGATCACGTCACCCACACCGCTGGCTACCAGCATCTGCTTGAAACCGCCGCCCGCACCAATGATCAGAATGATCGCTGCGGTAGGAGCCAGGCTCGCGTCCAGCAGCTTGAGGATGCGTTTGGAGTCGATACCCTGGCGGGCGCCAAAGGTGTACAGCGCCAGCAGCAATGCCAGCAACAGCGCACTGATCGGGTGGCCGATCATGTCCATCCACACACGGAAGAAGTTGCCATCGGGCAGCGCCACGTCGGCGAACGTCTTGAGCAGCATCAGGAATACCGGCAACAGCACGGTGATCAGGGTGATGGAAAAACTCGGCAAGGTGCTGGATTCCGGCTCACTGGCCAGTTGATCCATGAGGTCCTGGGATGCATGGCCCGGGATGTACTTGGCGATAAACGTACCGTAAATCGGTCCGGCAATGATCGCGGTAGGCAGAGCAACAATCAGGCCGTACAGAATGGTCTTGCCGATGTCGGCACCAAACACGCCAATGGCCAGCAGCGGGCCCGGGTGCGGCGGTACCAGCCCGTGAACAGCCGACAAGCCGGCGAGCAGCGGGATACCGATCTTGATGATCGACACGCCAGTACGTCGCGCAACGATAAACACCAGCGGAATCAGCAGTACAAAGCCGATTTCGAAGAACAATGGAATACCGACCAGAAAGGCGGCAAACATCATTGCCCACTGCACCTTGTCCTTGCCGAAGGCACGGATCAAGGTACGGGCGATCTGGTCAGCACCACCGGAGTCGGCCATCATTTTGCCAAGCATGGTGCCCAGCGCCAGGATGATCCCGACAAAGCCCAACACGCCGCCAAAACCATCCTGGAACGACTTGATGATCAGGTTGGCAGGCATGCCGGCCGTCAGCCCCAGAAACGCAGAGGCGATGATCAAGGCAATAAAGGGGTGCAGTTTGAATCGGGTGATCAGTACGATCAGGCCGATAATGGTCACCACTGCATCAAGCAGCAGAAACGTATTATGGGACATGCCTAGCATGGGGCGTCTCCTGCCTTTTTGTTGTTATCAAGTACGGGGGTGCCGCTACAGCCGAGGCAGATAGCGCTATCTGTTTGAAACAACATCATGAAGTTGCCATTACCGTCTGCTCGCACCACCAGTCTCGGGCGGCGCTTGCTAATTGCTTAACGTTCATCTGGGCTGCATTCAGAGTCAGCACCAAGGATTCATTGGTCGGTGATTCAAGCGCAGCGAACTGGCTGTCGATCAGGGTCTTGGGCATAAAGTGCCCCGGACGATCGGCCACCCGGGCAGCCGCCACCTCAGGGGTCAGCTCCAGAAACACAAAACCCAGACCATCTACCGCACTGCGTAAACGCTCGCGATAACGCAGCTTGAGTGCCGAACAGGTCAGCACCGGGCGCTGACCACTGGCAACCGCACGACGCAATTCGTCGCACAGGCTGTCAAGCCAGCCGGCACGGTCTTCATCGGTCAGGGGAATACCGGCACTCATCTTGGCAATGTTGGCCGCCGGGTGAAACGCATCGCCTTCAATCGGGGTCGCGCCATTGAGCTGGCACAATGCCTGGCTAACGCTGGATTTGCCGCAGCCGGCAACACCCATGATGACCAGAGCAGTGATAGGTTGACTCATGAAACACCTCAGTCCGTAGACAGCGCTGTCTTTGTTCATGCGTTCAATACTTGAAAGCAAAGCACAAAGCTTAGGCTACCGACGTCTATTTCTCATTTTTATGGGGAGACGCGGAGACGCTCTCGACATACAAAGCTGGGGTAACTGATTTACACGCAATCAGGCAATTGCGGGTCCGCCAGGACAGCGCTACCTTAGTGACTTGTTTTTTGTTTGGCAAGCCGCCCTGATGACCACCTCCAAAAACGATAAAAACACCCGGACCACGGGTCGCCCCACCCTTAACGAAGTTGCCCGCCTTGCGGGGGTCAGCCCCATCACCGCCTCGCGAGCCCTGCGCGGTATCAGCAGCGTTGCCACGGAGCTGGCCGAAAAGGTCCGTGTTGCCGCCGACGAGCTGAACTATGTGGTCAATCCCGCCGCCCGCGCGCTAGCTTCGGCGCAGAGTCATTCTGTCGTGGTGCTGGTACCTTCGCTGTCCAACCTGCTTTTTATAGACACCCTCGAAGCCATCCATGACGTGTTGCGCCCCCGGGGCTTTGAAGTATTGATCGGCAACTTCCACTATTCCCGTGACGAAGAAGAAAATTTGCTGCGCAACTATATGGCCTACCAGCCCCGAGGCCTGCTGCTGACCGGTTTTGATCGTTCTGAAAGCTCACGGCGGATGATCGAGACCAGCAATGTACCCTGCGTGTACATGATGGAGCTGGATGCCGCCGAGGGCTTGAACTGCGTCGGCTTTTCACAGCTGCAGGCCGGTGAAACAGCTGCCCGGCACTTGATCTCCCGTGGCCGCAGACATCTGGCCTATATCGGCGCCCAGCTCGATCAACGCACGTTGCTGCGCGGTGAGGGTTATCGCCGCACTTTGCAGGAAGCCGGACTGTACAACCCTGATCTTGAAGTACTGACGCCACGTCCGTCTTCGGTTGGCCTGGGGGGCGAATTGTTCCTGCAATTGCTCGCCAGCCATCCACAAGTGGATGCGATCTTTTTCGGCAACGACGACCTGGCCCAGGGCGCCTTGCTTGAGGCTGCACGCATCGGCATCAAAATCCCGGAGCAAATCGCCGTACTGGGCTTTAACGACCTGCCGTCTTCAGAGTTTATGGTGCCTCGCCTGAGCAGTATTCGTACGCCCCGGGAAGCTATTGGCCGTCGCGCAGCCGAGCAGATGCTGACACTGATGGCAGGCAATAAAGTTGCCAACCCTGTGCAGGACATGGGCTTTGAACTGATGGTGCGTGAAAGCAGTTAAAGCCCCTCACCCTCATCATGTAAACAGTACAGCTTTAATGCAGTTGCAACGTCGAGTTGAACTGGCTGATGGCATCGACCACATGCCGGGAGCCTTGCTGGATTTCCAGAATCGCTTCCCCGGCCTCATTTGCCAGCTCAACACCAAGCCCTGTGCGGCTAAGGCTCGACTGCATGCTGGTCACAGCGCTCAGCGACAGATCATGATTTCGACGCACCACTTCGACAATTTCCAGGGTGGCCGCACTGGTGCGCGCCGCCAGGCTTCTGACCTCATCCGCCACCACGGCAAAGCCGCGCCCGTGCTCCCCCGCCCGCGCTGCCTCGATCGCGGCATTGAGCGCCAGTAAATTGGTTTGATCCGCAATACCACGAATGGTCTGCACGATCTTGCCGATACTGTCCGACTGCTTGCTTACCGCATCAATGCTCTGCGCCGCTTCATTAAGGTCTTTGGAAATGGCCTCGATGATTTGCACGGTTTGCTGCACCACCTGCGAGCCCTTCTGCGCACAGGCATCGTTTTGCACTGAAGTGCTGTGGGCCGATTCGGCGGCAGTCTGCAGGTTGGTGACCTGAGCAGTGATATCACTGGCGAATTTCACCACTTTGTACAGGCGCCCCCTGGCATCGAAGATCGGGTTGTAGGAGGCCTCGAGAAACACCGTATGACCGTGTTTGTCGACCCGCTCAAATCGCCTGGAATGGTACTCGCCGCGATTGAGCGAGGCCCAGAAAGCCTTGTAGCCGGCTGACTCGGCCTCGCTTCGACGACAGAACATGCCGTGATGCTGGCCGACAATTTCGCTCAGCGAGTAATGCATGGTGTCGAGGAAGTTCTGGTTGGCATTGATTACCCGCCCATCCGGTGAGAACTCGATCACCGCCATCGACCGGCTCAGGGCGTTTACGATGCTCTGGGTTTCATGTTCTTTATTGATTCGATCTGTGACATCCGAAGCCACCTTGATGACACGCACAACGTGCTGGTCAGCGCCGACGATGGGCATGTAGCTGGCTTCCAGCCACACCTCACGCCCCGCCTTGTCGAGCCGTGAAAAGGTGCCGCTCAAAGGTTCGCCTCGGGCCAGGTCCCGCCAGAAATTGTTGTACTCACTGGATTTTACGTAAGCCGCTTCGCAAAATAGCCGATGGTGCTTGCCCCGAATCTCGTCAGCGGAATAACCCACAACCCGACAAAAATTCTCGTTGGCATCCAGAATGGTGCCGTCAGGGGCGAACTCAATAATTGCCATGGAACGGCTGATAGCCTGCACTTTAGCGGCCATGTCATTTAATAAGCCGCTAAGACGTTGATTTTCGAGCAGATCGGCTTTGCGATGCGAATTAAACATGGCTCAATCCCTGGAGGTGCTGTCTATTGATAATTCAAAAGTTTCAAGACGCAGCCAATCAGCTGGGTATCTCACTCTTAACGTTAGAGCTGTACGCACTTCGAGGGTTTGAGCACTTATGGCTACGACCCCGTAAACATGGAGCATAGCTAGCCAAATGACGCGCGCAAGCAAATGGCCATCAACCTGCGACGGAACGCTCACGCTTTAAAAATTTACCAAATGGATGATGCAGTATTAAAAGTGACAGGGCCCCGAGGAGCGAGCCCCGGTAAATCCACTTAATGACCAAACAATCCGGTGTCAGTTTTTTTGGCTTTCTTGTCAGCGCGTTTTTCATCGGCTGTTTTAGCCGGCTTTTTCTTCGCTGCTTTCTTTGAATCCATACCTTTGGACATGTTATGCACTCCAGTAACCAGGGTTGTTCACTGAGGTATAGCACTGATCCATGGTGAACTTTCATTTAAAGTCGGTTATTTCGAAATGAATGCGTATGTGTACCCTTTAATTCCGAATACAGATCACCCACACTATTCAGATAACCCGCAGAAATCTGCCTTTTAGTTATTTATACTGCGCGCCCCTCCCCCGAGCCTGTGGACTTATGACTGCCATTATTTACGCCCCGCTTGAAGCGGCTTTATGGCCACTGATGAACAAGTTTTATCGCACACATCAATCATCGATGAAGGCGGTCAGGGAAGCGCAGTTATGGGTCGCCCGCAAAGAGGGGATTATTGCCGGTTTATGTTTGCGGCCAATGGCTCACGGCCACTGGCTGACCGGGCTTTTTGTCGCGCCAGCGCTACGCGGCCAAGGGGTGGCTGGCGATCTGGTCAGCCAGGCAATAGCTGCCGTCGATGGCCCGATCTGGTTGTTCTGCGACCCGCAGTTGCAGGGGTTTTATGAAAAGCTGGGGTTTAGCCTGGACGTGGAATTGCCCCATGCCCTGCATGAGCGGCTGGTTCGCTATCAACGCAACAAAGCGATGATAGCGATGGGCCTTACTCCTTGGTGTGCGGATCCAGATCAGGAAACAGCACCTCAATAAAACCGAACTTGCTGAAGTCCTTGATCCGTGACGGATACAGACGACCGATCAAGTGATCGCACTCATGCTGCACGACCCGCGCATGAAACCCCTCTGCAATCCGTACGATTGGCTCACCCTTGGGGGTGAAACCTTCGTAGCGGATCTTGTGGAAGCGCTCGACGACCCCACGTAGACCCGGCACCGACAGGCAACCCTCCCAGTCCTCTTCAACTGCCGGGCTCAGCGGCGTGATCAGCGGGTTGATCAGAATGGTCTGCGGCACGGCTTCGGCATCCGGGTAACGCTCGCTGTGCTCGAAACCGAACACCACCAGTTGCAGGTCAACGCCAATCTGCGGCGCTGCCAGGCCCACGCCGCCAGCGTGTTCCATGGTCTGCAACATATCGTCGAGCAGTTGCCAGAGTTCTGGCGTGTCGAACATCTCATCCGGCACCGGTTGGGCCACACGTAATAAACGCTCATCACCCATTTTCAGGATTTCACGAATCATGGTCAGGTTTCATCAGAAGTGGATTTAAGGGAGTGGTCGCGGCCAAGGCCGGAGACATGCTGCTTTGGATCAGGGTCGGCAGACTCATCGAATGTCTTCTCGCCCGGATTTTTGCCTTCAGCCGACATATGTTCGATCACAGCATTCATTTCAGCGCCCAGCAACAGCACCGCGGCCGAAATGTAGAAGTAAAGCAACAGCACGATGATTGCACCGATACTGCCATACATGGCGTTGTAGTCCGCGAAGGTTTTGACATAAAAGGCAAACCCCAAGGAAGCCACAATCCAGACCACTACCGCCAGCACCGAGCCCGGGGTAATAAAACGGAATTTCTGCTCAACATCGGGCATCACGTAATACATCAACGCCACTGCCACCATCATCAGCAAAATAATCGCCGGCCAGCGCAGGATGGTCCACAGCGTGACCACAAAGTCTTCAAGCCCCACCTGCCCCGCCAGCCAGCTCATCACCTGCGGTCCGAGCACCATCAGTGCGGCGGCGACCAGCAGCATGCCGGCAATGCCGATCGTGTAGAAAATCGACAGCGGAAAACGTTTCCAGACAGGGCGCCCTTCAACCACGTCGTAGGCAGCATTCATTGCGCTCATCATCAGGCGCACACCCGCAGAAGCCGTCCATAGCGCAATGACGATACCTACCGAAAGCAATCCGCCCTTGGATTGCTGCAACTGGTCGATCACCGGGTTGACCTGCTCCAGCGCTTGCGGCGGCAGTACCAGTTCGGACTGCAGGCGCAACCAGGTAAAGAAGTCTGGCAGATGCAAAAAACCGATCAATGCAATCAGGAACAGAATGAAAGGGAATAACGAAAACAGCATTTGATAGGCCAGCGCCGAGGCGTAGGTCGACATTTCATCGTCGATAAATTCCTTGACCGTTCGGATCAAGACTTTGCCCAAAGGCAGGCCGTTCAAGCCTGGGAATAACATAGCGTCTCCTTTCGCCGCACCGTTAATGAGGTCAACACGCCTCCAAGCGAAGGGTTTTACCTAAAAGTAGCCCAATTGGCGACTTTGAAAATACCGGATCGCCAAACCCGTAAAAAGGCCAACCCAACATTGACCTTGTGGTCCGGCATCGAGTTTCATTTATTTTCTGCCCATCATTTCGTCGATCAGCGCAGGTTGGGCTTTATGTTTGCCCGCTAACCCCCGAGAATACGCGACGTATTCAGGCTATGGCGCTGAAGATCCGCAATTGTAGGAAGGTTATGAAACTCGATAAAAAGCTGGCTATTGCCCGCAGGAACCAGGAACTCGGCGGCGCGGTACTCGGCGTCAACAACTGCCATTTCGCCGCACTGAACACCAACAAGAACATCTGGTGGTTCGATATTCCGCTGGCGCGCCTGGCCGTCGGCCAGTACGAATGGGTGCATCTGCTCCTGCACACCCCAAGCACCGACGAACTGCTGCACCTGAAGGTAACGACTGCATTCCTGCGTGAAAAACGCGAAGGCATGGTAGTACGTGCAACGCACAAGCGTACGCCGACCATGAGCCTGGAGTTGAGTGCAGACAAGGACTCCTATCTGCAGGACGTGCGTCCTACAGGTACTGGCGTCAACTTCGCACAGTTTTTACAGAAATAAACCCAAAGGCCAAAACCTGTGGCCGACCTGTAGATACTCTGTTGCAGGTCAAGCCCTATTGTGGGAGCGAGCCTGCTCGCGAACGACCTTCGCGAGCAGGCT
>NZ_JASJWL010000036.1:0-43172 GCF_035019225.1 Pseudomonas sp. CCC4.1
ATATAGGCCAAGGCAGAGTCTCGCTCTATTGGACTGATGCCAAGGCTGCGGAGCAGGTCATTATAGAGTGCAAGTTCATACGTGAAGATGAACCCTATACGTGTGATCAAAAGTGGATTAACGATGGTATCGGCTCGACGGTGAGTATTTGAAGGTGTTGAAAAGTCAAATTGAAGACGAACAGCTGGAAGTAGTTCGGGACATTAATTATCAAGAAGTTTGGAAGTTTCATAGTGATGTATTTATCTCTGCTGGCTACACAGCAGATGCATGGACGCTTAACTCCGTATTTACTATTTTGCCGGAGGGTAAACGCGAAGAATATTGGCAGCGGGTGCTGGACTCGGCCGGTAATACTCAGGCCGAGTTGGAGCTTGCGGCAGAGACTTATATGTTTATGCATATTGCGTCTATTTCAGCTTCCAGTGAGGGCCGACAAATGGCTGCTCGTTGGATCAGACGCATTGAGTCTATTGAAAACTCTGGCGCCATCGTTAAGTTAGGATCAGCCAAACTGGTTAAGATTTTTGGCGGCTCGATAACACAAGTTAAGGAGTATATTTTTGGCAAGCCAGTGGTTCCCTATTACCCCGCACCTGCCCCCACCTCTCCTCCTCCAAAGATTGTAATGCCATTACCTCCTGTCCAGATGCCAACACAACCACCTGCCCGCCGTCGAAGACGCCGCGGAGGTGGCGGACGGCCACCAACTACAGCCGCCGGGTACGACAATGGCGGACATTACAGTGGCGGTGGGGGGCGACTGAGGATTGATCCTTGAGCCCTGAAAATATGAAATGAGCATGCGTGAGTTGGGGCGGCGGTTTTGCTGATGTTTTGCTTGATGTCATCCGGCATTTGCCTGGATTTGAAATTTTTTTCACGGCCATAAAATCTTTCTCCTTCAACCACCCCCGCCTCCCCTGATAGCCCCACGCTATAACGGCTGAACGATGATCATGGCCATGTGTCATACCTTGCCATGAGCTAACGTATCAGGCGTGCAGCTGCGGGCAGCGATTAGTGCTGAAAGGCCATCCATGTTTAACTTGAATGCTTGTTCAAGTTAAACCGGTGGTCCGCTGCCCGCTCACAACAGGAGGCTAACCCTTGCCGAATCCGCTCTTTTTGATCCCGTTTTACCTCTATAAGGTGCACATCCAATGAGTGTACCGATCACGTCCGAGACGTCCTCGATCCGCATGAACCCGCCGGTGTTCTACTTTGCCGCCGCGTTTATCCTGATCTTCGGTGTGGTGGTCATCGCCATGCCTGCCGCTGCCGGCGAATGGCTGCTGGCCGCACAAAACTGGGCGGCCAACACGGTCGGCTGGTACTACATGTTAGCGATGACCCTGTATCTGATCTTCGTGGTCGTCACCGCCTTGTCCGGCTACGGCAAGATCAAGCTCGGTGCCGACCACGACGAACCCGAGTTCAGTTACCTGTCCTGGGCGGGCATGTTGTTCGCCGCCGGGATCAGCATCACGCTATTTTTCTTCTGTGTGTCCGAACCCCTCACCCATATGCTCAACCCGCCGCAGGGCCCGGCCGGCAATGCCGAGGCTGCGCGCCAGGGCATGCAGCTGCTGTTCCTGCACTGGGGCCTGCACGGCTGGGGTGTGTTCGCGTTCGTCGGCATGGCACTGGCCTACTTCGCCTACCGGCATAACCTGCCGCTGGCGCTGCGCTCGGCGCTCTACCCGCTGATCGGCAAGCGCATCAACGGCCCCATCGGTTATGCGGTGGATGGTTTCGGCATTATCGCTACGGTATTCGGCCTGGGTGCCGACATGGGCTTTGGGGTGCTGCACCTCAACTCCGGCCTCGACTACCTGTTCGGCATGCCCCATACCCAATGGGTGCAAGTGGGCCTGATCACGTTGATGATGGGCGCCGCGATTCTGGTGGCGATTGCCGGTGTCGACAAGGGCGTGCGGGTGATGTCCGACATCAACATGCTGCTGGCCTGTGCCCTGCTGCTGTTTGTGTTGTTCGCCGGCCCCACCCAGCACTTGCTCAACACTCTGGTGCAGAACATCGGTGACTACCTGGGTGCACTGCCCACCAAGAGTTTCGATGTGTATGCCTACGACAAGCCAAGTGACTGGCTGGGCGGCTGGACCGTGTTCTATTGGGCCTGGTGGATCGCATGGTCGCCCTTTGTAGGCCTGTTTATTGCGCGTATTTCCCGTGGCCGGACCATCCGCGAGTTCGTGTTCGGCGTGCTGCTTATTCCGCTGGGCTTTACCCTGGCGTGGATGTCTATTTTCGGCAACAGCGCCATCGACCAGGTGCTCAACCACGGCATGGTAGCCCTTGGCCAGTCGGCTATCGATGACCCGTCGCGTACGCTGTACCTGCTGCTTGAGACCTACCCGTGGAGCAAGACCGTTATCGCGGTGACGGTGTTTATCAGCTTCGTGTTCTTCGTGACCTCGGCTGACTCCGGTACTGTGGTGCTGTCCACCCTCTCGGCCCGTGGCAATAACGCGGACGAAGACGGCCCGAAATGGCTGCGGGTGTTCTGGGGCGCGATGACTGCGCTGGTCACCAGTGCGCTGCTGTTCTCGGGCAGTATCGATGCGCTCAAGTCAGCGGTAGTGCTGACCTCGTTACCGTTCTCGCTGATTTTGCTGCTGATGATGTGGGGCCTGCACAAGGCGTTCTACCTTGAGTCGCAGAAGAAGATTGCGCAGACCCACTCCCTGGCGCCGGTTTCTCACTCGCGTCGTGGTGGCTGGCGCCAGCGTTTGAGCCAGGCCGTGCACTTCCCGTCGCGGGACGAGGTGTACCGCTTTATGGACACCACCGTGCGCCCGGCGATTGAAGAAGTGAGTGCGGTGTTCCGGGAGAAAGGCCTTAACGTTGTCACCCAGCCAGACCCGGCCAACGACAACGTGAGCCTGGAAATCGGTCATGGGGATGAACATCCGTTTATCTATCAGGTGCAGATGCGTGGCTACTTCACGCCGTCCTTCGCCCGGGGTGGCTTTGGCAAAAAGGAGCAACTGCGTAATCGCCGTTACTACCGTGCTGAAGTGCATCTGGCCGAAGGCAGCCAGGACTACGACCTGACGGGCTACACCAAAGAGCAGATCATCAACGATATCCTCGACCAGTACGAACGCCATCTGCAGTTTTTGCATTTGGTGCGCTGATTGGTTTGGTGGTGATTCAGGCTGCTGTGATGGCCTGAGTCACCGGGCTGATGCCATCGCGAGCAAGCCCGCTCCCACAGGTTTTGGGTGTTCTCACAATGTGTGGATGCTCGTCAAACCTGTGGGAGCGGGCTTGCTCGCGATGCAGGCGCTGCGATTTCTACAGACCTTTCGCGCACTTATGTGGGATCGGGCTTTCACCCGCGTTACCCCATTGTGATGCCCCAGGCGGGCTGCCTATAGTCCGCTCCATCGCTGAACATCAGCGATCAGGCGTGCAAGCCTAATTATTGGATTTCAACTTTCCATATCGCTTGGTAGGCTCAGCGCCTGCAATCGGCGTTATGGCGGTTGTGCGCGGGAGATCTTCGGGTCTGCCGGGTTATCTGGGACCGGTCTTGCACACCCGCGCTCAATTGCTACCCTCTTTCTGCGTGCAAGCTGATTGAGGTGGCTCCTTTTCTTAGGAGTTAAAGCATGTCCCAGTACGTTCCCCAAACCGACAATCCCGTCGGTTCCCACGTTTTATTGATCGATCCCCGCGCCTCTGTATCTGCCCTGCTGGCCTGTGCCGAGCAGCGCATTCAGGCGGCCAAGAATTTGTTGCGCTGTTTATCGCTGATGAGCGGCCACAGCCATGACCCCCAAGATTTGAGGGCGATTTTCAGGCACAAAAAACCCCGAAGGGCTTACGCCGTTCGGGGCTGTGAATCACCCATGATTTACAACTTGGCGATGGACACTTCAGTGGATTTTACGAACGCGATCACTTCGCTACCGACCACCAGCTCCAGCTCCTTCACCGAGCGGGTGGTGATCACCGAAGTCACGATGCCCGACGCCGTTTGTACGTCGATTTCCGACAGCACGTCGCCCAGTACGATTTCCTTGATGTGGCCTTTGAACTGGTTGCGAACGTTGATGGCTTTAATGGTCATGGTGTCGATTCCTGTCTTGGGATAGAAAGTGGGTTTATTGCGCCCAGCGCAGTTGCGTAGGCAGCGGTGCAACGGGTTCCGGCTCAGGTGGCGAGCCAGGCAGTGCAAGAACACGGTTCAGTACTTCGGTTTCCAGTGCCGCCAGGCGATGCGAGCCGCGTAGCCGCGGGCGTTGCAGGTCGACCGTGAGGTCCAGCCCTACCTGGCCTTCTTCAATCAAAATGACACGGTCGGCAATCGCGACGGCTTCGCTCACGTCATGGGTCACCAGCAATACGGTAAAACCATGCTGGCGCCACAGGCGTTCAATCAGTTGCTGCATTTCGATGCGGGTCAGGGCATCCAGCGCGCCCAGCGGCTCGTCAAGCAGCAGCAGGCGCGGTTGGTGGATCAGGGCGCGGGCCAGGGCCACGCGCTGCTTCTGACCGCCCGAGAGTGCTGCCGGCCATTCATTGGCGCGCTCGGCCAGGCCGACTTCTTCCAGTGCCTTGAGCGCCTTTGGCCGCCAGTCGCCTTTAAGGCCCAGGCCCACGTTGTCGATGACTTTTTTCCAGGGCAGTAAACGCGCTTCCTGAAACATCAGGCGCGTGTCTTCACGGGCCTCTTGCAGGGGCGCACTACCGGCCAGCAACTGGCCTGCAGTGGGCTGATCCAGGCCGGCCAGCAAACGCATCAGGGTGCTTTTACCGCACCCGCTGCGGCCTACGATGGCGACAAACTGACCTGCCGGGATATGCAGGTTGATATCACGTAGCACCAGGCGCTCACCGAAGGCCTTCTGCAAGCCGTTGATGGCCAGCGGTATGCCCTGGCGCAAACGTGGAGGTTGTTGAGCTGTCATGCTGCACCGCCTTTAACCACTTGATACGCCGGGTGCCAGCGCAACCAGATGCGCTCCAGCCCCCGGGCTGCGGTGTCGGCCAGTTTGCCGAGCACTGCGTACAAAACAATCGCCAGCACCACCACGTCGGTTTGCAGGAACTCCCGGGCGTTCATCGCCAGGTAGCCAATACCGGAGCTGGCGGAGATGGTTTCGGCCACGATCAACGTCAGCCACATAAAGCCCAGGGCAAAGCGCACACCCACCAGGATCGACGGCAGCGCGCCCGGCAAGATCACCTGCCAGAACAGGCTGAAACCGGACAGGCCATAGTTGCGCGCCATTTCCACCAGCGCCGGGTCAACGTTGCGGATGCCGTGGTAAGTGTTGAGGTAGATCGGGAATAAAGTCCCCAGCGCCACCAGAAAAATCTTCGCTGACTCGTCGATGCCGAACCACAGGATGACCAGCGGAATCAGCGCCAGATGCGGCACGTTGCGGATCATTTGCACCGAGCTGTCGAGCAGGCGTTCACCCCATTTCGACAGGCCGGTGATAAAGCCCAGCGCCAGACCGATGCTGCCACCGATCACAAAGCCGAGCCCGGCGCGCCAGCCGCTGATGGCCAGGTGTTTCCAGATTTCGCCACTGCGCACCAGCTCGACGCCGGCCGTGATCACGGCACTGGGGGCGGGCAGGATGCGTGTCGACAGCCAGCCCGCTGACACGGACAGCTGCCACACTGCCAGCAGCAAGACCGGCAAGGCCCAGGGCGCCAGGGTGTGACCGATGTTTTTGAGGCCCGAGGCCTTGCCTGAACTCATGGCGACCTCAGCTCTGCGACGCGGCTTTAGGAAGGATGTCATTGGCGACCATTTCGCCAAACGGGCTCACGTAGCCTGCACTTTTTGGCAGTTCCGGGCGTTCGATATCCAGGTGCGGGAACAACAACTCGGCCACACGGTAGGACTCTTCCAGGTGCGGGTAACCGGAGAAAATAAAGGTGTCGATGCCCAGGTCGGCGTATTCCTGAACCCGTGCGGCCACGGTCGGGCCATCCCCGACCAGCGCCGTACCAGCGCCGCCCCGTACCAGGCCCACGCCTGCCCACAGGTTAGGGCTGACTTCGAGGTTGTCGCGGCTGCCGCCGTGCAGGGCGGCCATACGCTGCTGGCCCACCGAGTCAAAGCGCGACAGCGAGGCCTGGGCACGGGCGATGGTGTCGTCGTCCAGATGCGAGATCAGTTTGTCGGCGGCCTTCCAAGCCTCCTCGTTGGTTTCACGCACAATTACGTGCAAACGAATGCCGAAACGTACGGTGCGGCCCAATTTGGCGGCCTTGGCGCGCACCTGTTCGATTTTTTCTGCAACGGCAGCCGGTGGCTCGCCCCAGGTCAGAACCATTTCCACTTGTTCGGCGGCCAGATCCTGTGCGGCTTCCGAAGACCCGCCGAAATACAGCGGTGGACGCGGTTGCTGAATCGGCGGGTAAAGCAGCTTGGCGCCTTTGACGGTGATGTGTTCACCATCGTAGTCCACGGTTTCGCCTTCAAGCACACGGCGCCAGATGCGGGTGAACTCTACCGAGGCCTGATAACGCTCTTCGTGGCTGAGGAACAAACCATCACCGGCCAGCTCTTCCGGGTCGCCGCCGGTGACCAGGTTGAACAGGGCGCGGCCACCGGACAAACGGTCCAGGGTCGCGGCCTGACGCGCTGCAACGGTGGGCGACACAATGCCCGGGCGCAGGGCTACGAGAAATTTCAGGCGCTGGGTTACCGGAATCAGCGATGCCGCCACCAGCCATGAGTCTTCGCACGAACGACCTGTAGGAATCAGTACCCCGCCAAAGCCCAGGCGGTCAGCAGCCTGCGCGACTTGTTGCAGGTAACCGTAGTCAACGGCGCGGGCGCCTTCGGAGGTGCCAAGGTAATGGCCATCACCGTGGGTAGGCAGGAACCAGAAAATATTGAGGCTCATGGAGTGGTCTCCTAATTAGGGGCAGCAAGCGTTAGTTGGCTTTGGCCAGATTGGCCGGGGGCGTCCAGATCACGTCTTTCACAACCAGCGGCTTGGGGATCAGCTTGAGCTGGTAAAAACTGTCGGCGATTTTTTGCTGCGCGTTGACCACTTCCGGGGTCAGAAACTGTGCGCCGTAGCCTTGGCGTTTGACCGCCGTGAGGGTGATCTCAGGAGACAGGCCCAGCAGTGGTGCGACTTGTTTTGTCACGTCCTCGGGGTGGGCCTTGGCCCATTCGCCAATAGTGCGTACTTCATCGACCAGGGTTTCGATCACCTTGGGGTGCTGTTCGGCATAAGGCTTGGTAGCCAGATAGAACTGATGGTTGTCAGCGATGCCACTGGCGTCACGCAGGGTGCGCGCTTGCAGCTGTTGTTCGGCGGCTGCCTGGTACGGGTCCCAGATTACCCAGGCATCGACACTGCCGCGTTCAAAGGCAGCACGGGCATCGGCGGGTGGCAGGAACACGGTCTGGATATCGGTGTATTTAAGGCCGGCGTCTTCAAGGGCGCGCACCAGCAGGTAGTGCACGTTGGAGCCTTTGTTGAGGACGACTTTTTTGCCTTTGAGGTCTTTGACCGAGGTGATGGTCGAATCCTTGGGCACCAGAATCGCTTCGCTGGTGGGGGCTGGTGGCTCGTAGGCGACGTAGAGCAAGTCGGCGCCAGCGGCCTGGGCGAACACGGGCGGGGTTTCGCCGGTCACGCCGAAGTCGATGGAGCCCACGTTCAGGCCTTCAAGCAATTGCGGGCCACCGGGGAATTCGGTCCATTGCACGTCAACGCCCTGCTCGGCCAGGCGCTTGTCCAGCGTGCCTTTGGCCTTGAGCAGCATCAGCGTGCCGTATTTCTGATAACCGATGCGCAGGGTATCGGCTTGAGCCTGGGTAACAGCACCGAAGGACACAGCCGCAGCTAAGAGTGCGACCAGACCACGACGCAAAATGACAGGGCGCATGGCGCTCTCCTTTTTTGTTGTTCGGGATTCGGGTAGCACCTGCTGGGCCGTTAGCGGATCAGTAAGGTGGTGGAGCTTTTATCGGTGGGAAAAATGCTGTTTCAGATACTCCAGCGAGCCGTCACCAGACGCTCGTTGAGGATGCTCGGGTCCAGAGGCTTGGGGCGTCGCGCCAGGGCGCTGTAGAACTGTTCGAGTGACTCTTGCAGGCGCTGTTCCAGAATCGGCACCAGTTGCGCTTGTGCGCCGCCTTCGCCGTAAGCAATCTGGCTGTCTTCGGCAAAAATGCCCTGAAGCATTTCCTGGGCCTTGAGTGCCGACAGTACTGGCTTGAGGGCGTAGTCCACGGCCAGCATGTGGGCGATGCTGCCACCGGTGGCGATAGGCAGTACCACTTTGTGGCTCAGGGCGCGTTCGGGCAGCAGGTCGAGCACGGTTTTCAGGGCGCCGCTGAACGAGGCTTTGTACACCGGGGTGGCAATCACCAGGCCATCGGCGTTTTCGATCTGTTGCAGCAGGTCGATGATTTTCGGGCTGTCGAAGCGTGCGTGCAGCAAGTCCTCGGCCGGAAAGTCGCGTACCTGATAGCTCACCACTTCAACGCCTTGCTGGTTGAGCCAGCGTTTGGCGTGGTCCAGCAACACTCCTGAGCGGGAACGTTGGCTTGGGCTTCCTCCGAGTGTCACGACCAGCATCTAGACGTTTCCTTGAATGAATATGTGCAATTCGCTGTCAGCGTTTTCGCTTGAGTGAACAGACCATAACAGGTGATTTATATATCTATAAATCATATTTATTCATTTGTTTATTCTTAAAATGCATATGCCTTTTTGTTAAATCGAAAGCAAAAAAAAGGCCGTCGAAACGGCCAAAAACCCTGTTGAAGACACGGTTGCATGTTTGTGGGAGCAGGCTTGCTCGCGATGGGATCGGCGCGGTGTATCAGAAAAAAACGCGGCGCCATCATCGCGAGCAAGCCCGCTCCCACAGGGTATGAGGTTGGTTTTACTTGTTCGGCTGCGGCGTCAGGCGCAGGTAGGGCTTCACGGCGCGGTAGCCCTTGGGGAAGCGACGCTTGATTTCGTCTTCGTCCTTGAGCGACGGCACGATCACGACCTCGTCACCGTCCTGCCAGTTGGCCGGGGTGGCCACTTTGTGGCTGTCGGTCAGTTGCAACGAGTCGATCACCCGCAAAATTTCGTTGAAGTTGCGACCGGTGCTAGCCGGGTAGGTAATGGTCAGGCGGATTTTTTTGTTCGGATCAATCACGAACAACGAGCGCACGGTCAGGGTGTCGCTGGCATTGGGGTGAATCAGGTCGTAGAGGTCAGACACCTTGCGATCGGCATCGGCCAGGATCGGGAAGTTGACCACGGTATTCTGGGTTTCGTTGATGTCTTCGATCCACTTGTGGTGTGAGTCCACCGGATCTACCGACAGTGCGATGGCTTTGACGCCGCGCTTGGCAAACTCGTCCTTGAGCTTGGCGGTGAAGCCCAGTTCGGTGGTGCACACCGGGGTGAAGTCCGCCGGGTGCGAAAACAACACGCCCCAGCTGTCGCCCAGCCATTCATGGAAACGGATCTTGCCGGCGCTGGAATCCTGTTCGAAATCGGGGGCGATGTCGCCGAGTCTGAGGCTCATGGTGCAGCTCCTTTTTATTGGCAATGGCGGGGCGTGTTGGAGCCACTCTGCCTGCCTCTGGAGCTAATTAAAAAGAATAAATATCGATTTGGTTAGAACCAAAAGAGATATTAAAAACTGTTTCATTGGACGCAGCCCAGGCGTGGGGCCACTGTGGGTTCTGGTTTAGGCAAGGGGAGCGGCAGGGAGCTGCGACTATTAATGTGTTGCGAATTGACCGTTGAGGTCTTCGGTAAACACCCTGCCCGGCATTGCGCCGGGCAGGATTTTTCTTACTTTGTACTAAATCACGCTTACAGCAACGGGATCGAGTAGCTCACGATCAGACGGTTTTCGTCCTGGTCGCGCTGGCCAGCAATATCGTTGCGCCACATGGCGTTTTTCCACATGAAGCCCAGATTTTTCAGCGTGCCTTCCTGGATCACGTAAGCCACGGTGATATCGCGTTCCCACTCGGAAGAGCCATTGCTGGTTTGCACATTTTTGCTGTTGTAGGTGTCGATATTGTCGCCACGCAGGTAAACCGCGCCCGCCGTCAGGCCAGGTACGCCGACTTTGGCGAAGTCATACGAGTAACGCGCCTGCCAGGTACGCTCGCCAGCACGGGCGAACTTCGAGATCTGCATATCGGTAGGGATGTACGCCGATGCACCGTCGCCCTGGTTCAGGAACGGGAAGTCGCTGCTGCCGTTACTCACCTGATAACCGCCACCAAAGGTGTGACCTTCAACGGTGTACAGGAACAGGCCGCTGATCAGGTTGTTGTCGACCTTGCCCTTGCCGCTACCTGCAGAGCTGTTGGCGTAATCACCGGTGGTGTAATACGCAGAGTCGTGGCCGTTCTTGCCGTCGTCGGTGCTGTTGAAGTAGCGCAGGTCAGATTTCAAAACGCCCGGACCGATGGACCAGTTGTGAACCAGGCCCAGGAAGTTTTGTTTGTAGAAATCTTCCAGGTTGCCGTAGTAGTACTGCAGCAACAGGTCTTTGTTGACCTTGTAGTCCACACCGCCGTAGTAGAACTTGTTAACGAACTTGCCCGTAATGGAATTGTTCGCGCCGGCAATCGACAGGCCTTCGTTGTTGCTCGAGTTACGGCCCTTGGCGTGCTCGATCTGGCCGCCGGTGAAGGTCAGGTCCTTGAACTCGCTGGAAGTGATCTGGCCACCCTGGAAGGTTTGCGGCAGCATGCGACCGTCGTTGCTAACGATAACCGGCAGTTTAGGCTGCAGGGTACCGATGCGCAGTTCGGTCTGGGACACCTTGGCTTTTGCGGTCAGGCCCAGGCTGGAGAAATCGTCTACAGCGTGGTTGCCATCGCTTGGGAACACCGAACCGCCATAGTTTGCGCCGTTAGGGTTGCCGTGTTTGCCAGCACTGGAGTCGAGCTTGACGCCCAACAGGCCAATGGCATCAATACCGAAACCGACTGTGCCCTGGGTGAAGCCCGAAGTGAAGTCCAGCTGGAAGCCCTGGCCCCATTCTTCAGTCTTGCTTTGCGCACCGGCAGCTTTGGTGCCCGAGTCACGGTTATCGTTATTGATATAGAAGTTACGCAGCTTCAGCGTGGCCTTGCTGTCTTCGATAAAGCCGGCAGCGCTGGCTTGTTGTGCCAACAATCCTACGGCCACAGCGATGGCCAAGGTGGACTTGTGCATTGTGTTGCTCCTTTGCGTTTCTAATTTTTGTAGTTCCTCAGCCCCGGATCTGATGCCTGGGTGCTGCAGATGCGCGATTAGCGCCAGACGGTGACCGGCAAGTCAATCGCAACCCATCATGGCTACGACCTTTGTCTAATCATTCGTCGTTTGTGCGCAGGTTAATGACTATTTAATAAACCTAAAAAGAATTGTTTCTGATCTTTTCAGATCAAATAGGCATATAGCAGGGTTTCTCCTACACGCGCGCGTGGGAATGCTATCGGTCTTTTGTCTAATTTCTAAACATAATTTCATGAATCTTTTAATAGCCTTTGGTTATTAAACACTCGACCTAATCACCCGCTGGCTAAAACGCCCTGGCAGTTAGGGCGCGGGTGCGCGCCTGTATGTTGCGTAACTACATAAGCTAATGCTTAAAAGTTATTTATTTACTGATTCTTAGATCATTTAACCTCGCATCCAGCCGATATCCGGCCACCTGCCGAGGAGCTACCTGATGAAACTGCACTCTCCCCTACGCCTTTTGGCTGCTTTGTCTCTGGCGGGTGCCAGCTTCTTCGCGCAGGCTGCCAGCTCGGATGTCACCGTGGCTTACCAAACCACCGTTGACCCGGCCAAAGTCGCCCAGGCCGACGGTGCTTACGAAAAAGCCACCGACGCCAAGATCAACTGGCGCAAATTCGATAACGGCGCAGACATCATTGCGGCCATTGCCTCGGGTGATGTGCAGATTGCCTACCTGGGTTCGAGCCCGCTCACCGCCGCCGTGACCCGTAACGTACCGGTCGAAACCTTTTTGATCGCCACTCAGTTGGGCGGTTCTGAAGCCCTGGTCGCCCGCAACGGCTCCGGTATCAACGGCCCGCAGGACCTGGTCGGCAAAAAAGTAGCCGTGCCGTTTGTGTCCACCGGTCACTACAGCCTGCTGGCTGCATTGAAGCACTGGAACATCGACCCTTCGAAAGTACAGATTCTGAATCTCGCACCGCCTGCCATTGTCGCGGCCTGGAAGCGTGGCGATATTGACGCCACCTATGTATGGGACCCGGCTTTGGGCACTGCCAAAGAGAACGGCAAAGTGCTGATCACTTCCGGTGAGCTGGGCAAGCTCGGTGCGCCGACTTTTGATGCCTGGATCGTGCGCAAGGACTACGCCGCCAAGCACCCGGAAGTCGTTAAGCAGTTCGCCAAAGTGACTCTGGATGCCTACGCCGACTACCACAAGGACCCTAAAGCCTGGCTGGCCAATCAGGGCAATATCGACAAGGTTGTGAAGCTCTCGGGCGCCAAGGCGGCCGATATCCCGCTGCTGCTGCAAGGCAACGTCTACCCGTTGGCGGCTGATCAGGTGGTATTGCTGGGCGCACCGACTACCAAAGCCCTGGCCGACACTGCTGCCTTCCTGAAAGAGCAGAAAAAAGTCGACGCTGTACTGCCGGACTACGCGCCGTCGGTCAACGCCACTTTTGTTACTCAATAATCAACGCCGCTGAGGAGTCGACCGTCATGGCCTTGTTAACACTGGAGCGCATCAGCGCACAGTACCCGGGCGCCGCTGAGCCGGTGCTGTCGGATATTTCCGTCAGCCTCGGGCCACAGCAACTGCTGGTCGCACTTGGCCCGTCGGGCAGCGGCAAGACCTCCTTGTTGAACCTGATCGCTGGCTTCGTCGAGCCCAGCGCTGGTCGAATTACCCTCGACAACGTACCCGTCCACGGCCCGAGTGCCGAGCGCGGTGTGGTGTTTCAGGATGATGTGTTGCTGCCCTGGCAAGACGTACTGGCCAACGTGGCTTTCGGCCTTGAACTGGCCGGTGTGCCACGGGACAAGCGCGAAGCCCGTGCCCGTGAAATGCTTTCGCTGGTGGATTTGTCCGGCTTTGAAAAGCGCCGCGTATGGGAGTTGTCTGGCGGTCAAAAACAGCGGGTGGGCCTGGCCCGCGCGCTGGCTGCCGACCCTCGCGTATTGCTGATGGATGAGCCCTTCGGTGCCCTCGATGCGTTCACCCGTGAGCAGATGCAGGAACTGTTGCTGCAAGTGTGCCGACGTACCGACAAGCCGGTATTTCTGATTACCCACGACATTGAAGAAGCGGTGTTTCTGGCCACTGACCTGATTTTGCTGGCGCCCAACCCCGGCCGCATTGTTGAGCGTCTGAGCCTGGATTTTGGCCAGCGCTACAACGCTGGCGAATCGGCACGTTCGATCAAGTCCGACCCTCGCTTTATTGAAACCCGTGAGCACGTGCTTGATCGCGTGTTTTCACAACGCGGTGCCGCCCAGCGGCAGGAGCGCGCATGAGCAGTTATGAAGCAGTCGCCGCCAACCCGGTTGCCGCGCCCCACACCCCACGCCCGGTCAAGCGCAGCCTGAGCACACGCTGGATCAGCGTGCTGACCCTCGTCACCCTGATCGCCGTATGGTGGGCCGTTACCGCTGCCGGGCTGATTGAACCCCTGTTTCTGCCGCCGCCCTCTGCCGTGTTGCAAAAAGGCTGGCTGCTGGCGACCACGGGCTATATGGATTCCACCCTGTGGCAGCACCTGGGCGCGAGCTTGAGCCGTATCGGCCTGGGTCTGGGCTTTGCGATTCTGACAGCAGTGCCGGTGGGCATCGCCATTGGCCACAACCGCATTGCGCGGGGGATTTTCGATCCGCTGATCGAGTTCTATCGCCCAATCCCGCCATTGGCCTATTTGCCACTGATCGTGATCTGGTGCGGTATTGGCGAGCTGTCGAAAGTGCTGCTGATTTACCTGGCGATTTTCGCCCCGATCGCGATTGCCACCGCCACCGGCGTGCGTACCGTTGACCCGGCCAAGGTCCGTGCTGCGCAGTCGTTGGGTGCGACGCGCTGGCAGTTGATTCGCCATGTGATTTTGCCGAGCGCCTTGCCGGATATCTTGACCGGTGTGCGTATCGGTCTGGGCGTGGGCTGGTCGACGCTGGTGGCCGCCGAACTGATCGCCGCCACCAGTGGCCTGGGTTTTATGGTGCAGTCCGCCGCGCAGTTCCTGGTGACCGATGTGGTGGTACTGGGGATTCTGGTGATAGCCATCATCGCCTTTGCCATGGAAATGGGCCTGCGCGCCCTGCAACGCAAGCTGGTGCCGTGGCACGGCCAGGCTCACTAACAACAGAACTCGACGCTGATTAATCGGCGCGCTGATTAAGAGAGAGATCATGAGCCTGACCATTACCCCGATTAGCTCTGCCCTGGGCGCCCAGATTGAGGGTGTCGACCTGACTCAACCGCTGAGCCTTGAGCACCGTGATGCCATCGAGCAAGCCTTGCTTGAGCATCATGTGGTGTTTTTCAAGAACCAGTCGATTACACCGCAGCAGCAGGCCCGTTTTGCCGCCAATTTTGGCGACCTGCATATTCACCCGATCTACCCCAACGTGCCTGGCCAGCCGGAAGTGCTGGTGCTGGACACCGCCGTGACCGACGTGCGTGACAACGCGGTATGGCACACCGACGTGACCTTTTTGCCAACCCCGGCCATGGGCGCGGTATTGAGTGCCAAGCAACTGCCGGCTTTTGGTGGTGACACTTTGTGGGCAGCCGGTATTGCCGCTTTTGAAGGGTTGTCGAAACCGTTGCAGGTGCTGCTCGATGGACTGACCGCAACCCACGATTTCACCAAGTCATTCCCGCTGGAGCGCTTTGGTTCGACCCCGGAAGATTTGGCACGCTGGGAACAGACCCGCAAAAATAACCCGCCGCTGTCGCACCCGGTAATCCGCACCCACCCGGTAAGCGGGCGCAAGTCGTTGTTCGTCAACGAAGGTTTCACCACGCGCATCAATGAACTGTCTGAAGCAGAGAGCGAAGCGATCCTGAAGTTGCTGTTTGCCCATGCCACCCGCCCGGAATACACCATTCGCTGGCGCTGGCAGGAGAACGATGTGGCGTTTTGGGATAACCGCGTAACCCAGCATTACGCCGTGGACGATTACCGTCCGAACCGCCGTGTGATGCACCGTGCAACGATTTTGGGTGATGCTCCGTTCTGATGAGCGCGGGATGACGTGTAGCCGCTGACGAGCGCAGCGGCATGAACACTGCAACTGTGGGAGCGAGCCTGCTCGCTCCCACAATAGGGCTTGACCTGCAACAGAGTATCTACAGGTTTACCGTCGGGCTCTTGCGTTTCGGCAAAAACGGCGGCAAATACAACCCCAGATAAGCATCCACCACGCGCATGCCTTCTTCGGCCATACGCGGGGTGATGCTGTCGTGCAGCTGGATGGAGCGTGCATACACGCGGTCGCCCAGCTCCATCGCCAGGGCAAACACGTCCACGTCCTGTGGCAGTGCTGGCAATTCAAAGTGGCGCATAAACAGCGCGTGCATCAATTGCCCCAGCTCAAGGTCGTGCTGGCGGTCGGCTTGTGTGACTTCGGTAAGGCCATGCTGGGCGAGAATTAACTGCCGGGCGGCTGCATCTTCGTTGTAGATCGTCAGCATCCGGTGTTCAACAATGTGCGAAAGATCACGCCAGTCTTTCAACGCATCATGCTCGATCGGCGCCTGCAGACAGGCGCGGAAGGCTGCGTGAATATCACCGGTCAGCGCCTCAAGGAGCGCGGGTACGCCCGCGAAAAAGTGATAGACCGACGACGGCGGGATTTGTGCGTGCTCTGCCACGTTGTAAATCGACAGGCTGGATACGCCCTGCGCCGTCAGCAGCCTGCGGGCAGCGTCAAGTATCGTGTCGATGCGGCCCTGGCTGCGAGCGCGTGGCTTTCGGGGTGTGGCGCGGCTGGACATCAGCGTCTCCTCAAGGGCAGCCGGCATTGTAGACCTGTGAGCATGAAAAAACGCCGCGGGCTGTAAGGCCGGCGGCGTTTTTCGTGGACTGCAATCGCTTACACGGTATGCAAGTACCAGTTGTATTCGAGATCGGAGATGGAGTGTTCAAACTCTTCCAGCTCGCTCTCTTTACAGGCGACAAAAATATCGATGTATTTCGGGTCGATATATTTGGCCATCACTTCGCTGTCATCCAGCTCACGCAATGCATCGCGCAGGTTGTTCGGCAGGCTTTGCTCGTTTTGCTCGTAGCTGTTGCCTTCGACGGGTGCGCCCGGTTCGATCTTGTTGGTCAGACCGTGGTGAACACCGGCCAGCACAGAGGCCATCAACAGATACGGGTTGGCATCGGCACCGGCAACCCGGTGTTCGATCCGTACCGAGTCGGCCGAGCCGGTCGGAACGCGAATGGCCACGGTACGGTTGTCCAGGCCCCAGCACGGCGAGTTGGGCACATAGAACTGTGCGCCGAAACGACGGTAGGAGTTCACGTTGGGGCAAAGGAACGCCATCTGTGCCGGTAGGGTCTCGAGCACACCGCCGATCGCGTGACGCAATGCGGCGTTCTGCTCGGGATCCTCGCTGGCAAAAATATTTTTGCCGTCTTTGTCCAGAATCGAAATATGAACGTGTAGCCCGTTGCCCGCCTGGCCCGGATAAGGCTTGGCCATGAATGTGGTGTCCATCTCATGGTCGTAGGCGATGTTTTTGATCAGACGCTTGAGCAGTACCGCGTAGTCGCAGGCCTTGATGGGGTCGGCAACGTGGTGCAGGTTCACTTCGAACTGCGCCGGGGCACTTTCTTTAACGATTGCGTCAGCCGGGATGCCTTGCTCTTTGGCACCTTCCAGAATGTCCTGGAGGCAGTCGACGTATTCATCGAGGTCGTCGATCAGGTAAACCTGAGTCGAATGCGGGCGTTTGCCGGAGATCGGCGAACGTGGCGGCTGCGGGCGACCGTTAACGTTCTCCTGGTCGATCAGGTAGAACTCCAGCTCGAAAGCGGCGCAAATGGTCAGGCCCAGCTCGTCAAATTTGGTAACAACTTGACGCAGTACTTCGCGAGGGTCGGCGAAGAAAGGTTCACCTTCAAGTTCGTGCATCGTCATCAGCAGTTGCGCGGTAGGGCGCTTTTGCCAGGGTTCGTTGCACAGGGTGTCGGGGATGGGATAACAGATTCTGTCTGCGTCACCGATATCCAGACCCAGGCCGGTGCTTTCCACCGTTGAGCCATTGATATCCAGTGCAAACAGAGAGGCAGGCAGGTTGATGCCTTTCTCGTAAACCTTGTGCAGGCTGGTGCGTTCGATGCGCTTGCCGCGCACCACACCATTCATATCCGCAATGAGAAGGTCTACGTACAGAACCTCAGGATGATCCTTAAGGAACGCGTTCGCTTCGTTAAGCTGAACGGCACGCGGGGGTACCGACATGATGCAACACCTTTGTTGTTAAAAATATCAATCATTGAGCGCTACGGGATTCAGTCAACCCGAACGGCATACCGAAGTCAAGCAGCCTCTTTTTTGCCCTGAAAAAGCGCCGGAAGGCCATTTTTGACGCTTTTTGGGGCGTATTTGTTCTGTTTTGACGGGTGGCGCCCGCAGGCTTGAGCGGGCCGTGTTGTATTTTTTACGGGGGTGTTGTGTAAAAAAATGAACAAGGCTAAGCTCGATTCAAACCCATAACAGCAATAATACCGGGGTGTTACATGTCACGCCTGCCGTTAATCGGCGTCACCGCCTGCACCAAGCAGATCGGTTTGCATCCTTATCACATCACTGGCGATAAGTACGTGCGAGCAGTTGCAGTGGCCGCCAAAGGCTTGCCCCTGATCATTCCGTCACTGGCGGAACTGATTGATCCGACCGATATTATTGACGGTCTGGACGGCCTGCTCTTTACCGGGTCGCCTTCCAATATTGAACCCCACTTGTATCACGGCCCCGCCAGCGCACCAGACACGCTGCATGATCCCGAGCGTGATCGCACCACCCTTCCGCTGATTCGTGCTGCATTGGCAGCGGGCGTTCCGGTGCTCGGCATTTGCCGCGGCTTTCAGGAGTTGAATGTAGCTCTGGGTGGCTCACTTCACCAGAAATTGCATGAAGTCGAAGGTTTTATCGAACATCGCGAAGACCCCAGTGCCCCTGTTGAGGTGCAATATGCACCGAGCCACGCCATGCACGTCCAGCCGGGCGGAGTGTTGGCAGCTTTGGGCTTGCCCACTGAGTTCGAGGTCAACTCGATTCATACCCAGGGTATCGATCGCCTGGCCCCCGGTTTACGCGCAGAAGCCCTTGCACCGGACGGTCTGGTCGAAGCCGTGTCGGTCAAAGACGGCAAGGCTTTTGCTTTGGCGGTTCAGTGGCACCCCGAATGGCAGGTAAGCTCCAACCCGATTTACCTCGCCATCTTCCAGGCATTTGGAGATGCCTGCAGACGGCGCGCAACACAACGCGACGCAGATGCGTCAGTAAACGCCTGACTTATTCAAGTCAGGACACTCAGCCCAGAGGCATTTATGAGTAACAACCTCGACCAGCTCACCGATTGGTTGAAAGACCACAAGATCACAGAAGTCGAATGCATGATCGCCGACCTTACCGGGATTACTCGCGGCAAGATCTCGCCGACCAACAAGTTCATTGCCGAAAAGGGCATGCGCCTGCCCGAGAGCGTATTGCTGCAAACCGTAACGGGCGACTATGTCGAAGACGACATCTATTACGAACTCCTCGATCCGGCCGACATCGACATGGTCTGCCGTCCCGATCAGAACGCAGTCTTTGTGGTGCCGTGGGCAATTGAGCCAACTGCTCAGGTGATTCACGACACCTACGACAAGCAGGGCAACCCGATCGAGCTGTCGCCGCGCAACGTGCTTAAAAAGGTCCTCAAACTCTACGCCGACCATGGCTGGCAGCCGATCGTGGCGCCGGAGATGGAGTTTTACCTGACCAAGCGCAGTGACGACCCGGATTACCCGTTGCAGCCGCCTGTGGGCCGCTCCGGCCGCCCGGAAACCGGTCGTCAGTCCTTCTCCATTGAAGCGGCCAACGAATTCGACCCGTTGTTCGAAGACGTATACGACTGGTGCGAACTGCAAAAGCTGGATCTGGACACGTTGATCCACGAAGACGGCACGGCGCAGATGGAAATCAACTTCCGTCACGGCGACGCACTGTCCCTGGCCGACCAGATTCTGGTGTTCAAGCGCACCATGCGCGAAGCCGCGCTCAAGCACGATGTCGCCGCCACGTTCATGGCCAAACCCATGACCGGCGAGCCTGGCAGTGCCATGCATTTGCACCAGAGCATCATCGATATCAACACCGGCAAAAACATCTTCTCCAATGAAGATGGAACCATGAGCGACCTGTTCCTGAACCACATCGGCGGGCTGCAGAAGTTCATTCCAGAGCTGTTGCCGCTGTTTGCTCCGAATGTGAACTCGTTCCGCCGTTTCTTGCCTGATACCTCGGCGCCGGTAAACGTGGAGTGGGGCGAGGAGAACCGTACCGTGGGTTTGCGCGTACCGGATGCCGGGCCGCAGAACCGTCGTGTCGAAAACCGCCTGCCGGGCGCCGATGCCAACCCGTACCTGGCCATTGCCGCCAGCCTGCTGTGTGGCTACATCGGCATGGTCGAAGGCATCAACCCGAGTGCGCCGGTAGTGGGCCGTGGGTACGAGCGCCGCAACCTGCGCTTGCCGTTGACCATTGAAGACGCCCTGGAGCGTATGGAAAACAGCAAGACGGTCGAGAAGTACCTGGGCACCAAGTTCATCACCGGCTACGTGGCAGTCAAACGTGCCGAACATGAAAACTTCAAGCGCGTCATCAGTTCGTGGGAGCGGGAATTCCTGCTGTTCGCCGTCTGACACGCTGGAGGGGCGAGCCAGGAAGGCGCCGCCCCTCCTCTACTGACTAAAGGAGAGCCGTATGACCAACAAGAACCCGCAAACCCTCGAATGGCAACAACTGAGCAACGATCACCACCTGGCACCGTTCAGTGACTTCAAACAGTTGAAAGAAGTCGGCCCACGCATCATCACTCACGCCAAGGGCGTGTACCTGTGGGACAGCGAAGGCCACAAGATTCTCGACGGCATGGCCGGCCTGTGGTGTGTTGCCATCGGCTATGGCCGTGACGAGCTGGCTGAAGCGGCCAGCAAGCAAATGCGTGAACTGCCGTACTACAACCTGTTTTTCATGACCGCCCACCCGCCGGTCCTTGAACTGTCAAAAGCCATCGCCGAGATCGCACCTGAAGGCATGAACCATGTGTTCTTCACCGGCTCAGGCTCTGAGGGCAACGACACGATGCTGCGCATGGTTCGCCATTACTGGGCGATCAAGGGCCAGCCGAATAAAAAGACCATCATCAGCCGCAAAAACGGCTACCACGGTTCTACCGTGGCCGGTGCCAGCCTGGGCGGCATGACCTACATGCACGAACAGGGCGATTTGCCGATTCCGGGCATTACCCACATCCCGCAGCCGTACTGGTTCGGAGAAGGGGGCGATATGTCCCCGGAAGAGTTCGGCATCTGGGCGGCCAATCAGCTCGAAGAAAAAATCCTCGAACTGGGCGTCGACACTGTCGGTGCCTTTATTGCCGAGCCGATCCAGGGCGCGGGCGGTGTGATTGTGCCGCCAGCCACCTACTGGCCACGCATCAAGGAAATTCTGGCCAAGTACGACATCCTGTTCGTGGCCGATGAAGTGATTTGTGGTTTTGGTCGCACCGGCGAGTGGTTCGGCAGTGATTTCTACGACCTCAAGCCGGACATGATGACCATCGCCAAGGGCCTGACCTCGGGCTACATCCCGATGGGCGGCCTGATCGTGCGCGACGAAGTGGTGGCGGTGCTGAATGAGGGCGGCGATTTCAACCACGGCTTCACCTACTCGGGTCACCCGGTAGCCGCCGCCGTGGCACTGGAAAACATCCGCATCCTGCGCGAAGAAAAAATTGTCGAGAAGGTGCATGCCGAAACGGCACCGTATTTGCAAAAGCGTCTGCGTGAACTGAACGATCACCCGTTGGTGGGCGAAGTGCGTGGTGTGGGCATGCTGGGTGCCATTGAGCTGGTACAGGACAAAGCCACACGCAAGCGTTACGAAGGCCGTGGTGTCGGCATGATCTGCCGGCAGTTCTGTTTTGATAACGGTCTGATCATGCGTGCCGTGGGTGACACCATGATCATCTCGCCGCCATTGGTGATCAGCAAGGACGAGATCGACGAGCTGGTGACCAAGGCGCGTAAGTGCCTGGATCTGACCTTGGAAACTTTGCAAGGTTAACTGCTAGGCTTTGAGCGCAGGAGAACTGCTGTTTTAAAGCAGGCAATTGCGCTCAGAGCCTTAAGAATCAAGGCTCTTCCCTTGAAAGCCTGCCCCGGATCTTGCCAGACTAGCCGCCGGCTTTAGTCACCTTGAGATCAGGTCGCTGAATCGGTGGTTTAAAAGAACAATTGGAGCATTACAGATGAAGGCATCAGGTTTTAAAAAAGCTGGCAAGACCCTTCTCGCCCTCTCCTTGATGGGTGTGATGGCCGGGGCAGCTCAAGCAGCAGACAAGGTTCTGCACATCTACAACTGGTCCGATTACATCGCACCGGACACGGTTAAAAAATTCGAAGACCAGACCGGTATCAAGGTGGTCTACGACGTGTTCGACAGCAACGAGACCCTTGAGGCCAAGCTGCTGGCGGGCAAGTCCGGCTACGACATCGTCGTGCCTTCCAACAATTTCCTGGCCAAGCAGATCAAGGCCGGGGTTTACCAGGAGCTGGACAAGTCCAAGCTGCCCAACTGGAAAAACCTCGACCCGGCGTTGCTCAAGGCCGTTGGCGATGCCAGCGACAAAGACAACAAACATGCGTTCCCGTACATGTGGGGCACCATCGGCATCGGCTACAACCCGGAGAAGGTCAAGGCCGCGCTGGGCGTGGACACCATCGATTCCTGGGACGTGCTGTTCAAGCCGGAGAACGCTGCCAAGCTTAAAAGCTGCGGCATAAGCTTCCTCGACTCGCCGACCGAAATGATCCCGGCCGCCCTGCACTACCTGGGCTACCCGACCGATTCGCAAGACAAGAAACAACTGGCTGAAGCCGAAGCGCTGTTCCTGAAGATTCGCCCTTCGGTCGGCTACTTCCATTCCTCCAAGTACATCTCCGACCTGGCCAACGGCAACATCTGCGTGGCCGTGGGTTACTCGGGTGACCTTGAACAGTCCATTTCCCGCGCCAAAGAGGCCGGTGACAAGGTCAAGCTCAAGTACGCGATCCCTAAAGAAGGTGCCGGCAGCTTCTATGACATGGTCGCCATTCCCAAGGATGCCGAGAACGTCGACGCCGCCTATGCCTGGATGAATTATCTGATGCAGCCTGAAGTGATGGCCGAAATCACCAACAGCGTGCGTTTCCCCAACGGTAACAAGGCTGCAACGCCGCTGGTGAATAAAGATATCTCGGGCGACCCGAGCATTTACCCGTCCGATGAAGTGAAGGCCAAGCTCTACGCTATCAGCGATTTGCCACCGACCACCCTGCGGTTGCTGACGCGCAGCTGGACCAAAATCAAGTCCGGTAAATAACGCCTCGCCCCTTGTAGCCGCTGCCGAAGGCTGCGATTGAGACCGGAGGGCTGATGCCTTCCGGTTTCACAAAAACCGGCGCAATGGTCGGAAAAACAAGGTGTTAGGGCAATTATTCGCGGAAAACTTTGCTGTGCAGGTTTATCGAGGGTAAGTTGCGCGCCGGTTTTGTCTTTGGCGGTTCGACTGCCGTATGACGCGGGCAACTCAGGCCCAACTATTTAGAGGACCATCACGTGTCTATATCTCTGTTTCGCAAGACCTTGCTGGTCGGAGCTGGTTTGACGCTTGCCGTCAGCGTACAAGCGGCACCCACGGTGCACATTTACAACTGGTCGGACTATATCGCGCCGAACACGCTGGCTGATTTTGAAGCCGCGACCGGCATCAAGCCGATTTATGATGTCTTTGATTCCAACGAAACCCTGGAAGGCAAACTGCTGGCCGGGCGTACCGGTTATGACGTGGTCGTTCCGTCTAACCACTTCCTGGGCAAGCAGATCAAGGCGGGTGCGTTCCAGAAGCTCGACCTTGCGCAGTTGCCGAATTATTCCAACCTCGACCCGGCCCTGCTCAAGCGCCTGCAGGCCAATGACCCGGGCAATCAATATGCCGTGCCTTACCTGTGGGGCACCAACGGCATTGGCTACAACGTCGATAAAGTCAAAGAAGTGCTGGGCGTCGACAGTATCGACTCCTGGGATGCGGTGTTCAAACCCGAGAACATGAAGAAGCTCACCAAGTGCGGCGTGGCTTTCCTGGATTCGGCGGATGAAATGCTGCCTACCGTACTCAACTACCTGGGCCTGGATGCCAACAGCACCAACCCCAAGGACTACAAGAAAGCTGAAGAAGTCCTGATGTCGGTGCGTCCATACGTCACCTACTTCCACTCTTCCAAATACATCTCCGACCTGGCCAACGGCAACATCTGCGTTGCGATTGGTTTTTCCGGTGATGTATTCCAGGCCAAGGCGCGTGCCGAGGATGCAAAAAAAGGCGTGAACATCGCCTATATCGTGCCCAAGGAAGGCGGCGCCCTGTGGTTTGACATGCTGGCCATCCCCAAGGATTCCAGCAACGTCAAGGAGGCCCACACATTCATCAACTACCTGCTCAAGCCTGAAGTGATCGCTCAGGTCAGTGACTATGTCGGTTATGCCAACCCTAACCCGGCGGCCGACAAGGTGATGGATGAGTCCATTCGTACCGACGAAGCGGTTTACCCAACCCAGGCGGTGCTGGACAAGACATACGTCTCAACCGAGCTGCCCCCGAAAATACAGCGTCTGATGACGCGTACGTGGACCAAGGTCAAGACGGGCAAGTAATCTCGCCAGACCACCTATCCAAGGCCCGGCCATCAAGGCCGGGCTGCTAAATTTGTTGGGAGTTACGTAATGGCTGTTGCCTCCGGCGCCTATAAGAAAGCCCTCGAGGGCGACCAGACACCTAAGCAGGTGCTGGTCAAAATCGACCGGGTCACGAAGAAATTCGACGAGACGATTGCCGTGGACGATGTGTCCCTGGAAATCAACAAGGGCGAAATCTTCGCCCTGCTCGGCGGATCGGGATCGGGCAAATCCACTTTGCTGCGCATGCTCGCCGGTTTCGAGCGCCCAACAGAGGGTCGTATCTTCCTTGACGGTGTTGATATCACCGACCTGCCGCCCTATGAGCGGCCGATCAATATGATGTTCCAGTCCTATGCCCTGTTCCCGCATATGACCGTGGCGCAGAACATCGCCTTCGGCCTCAAGCAGGACAAGATGTCGACCGCCGAGATCGATGCCCGCGTGGGCGAGATGCTCAAGCTGGTCCACATGAGCCAGTACGCCAAGCGCAAGCCCCATCAGTTGTCCGGTGGCCAGCGCCAGCGTGTTGCCCTGGCCCGTTCGCTGGCCAAGCGCCCGAAGTTGCTGCTGCTGGATGAGCCAATGGGCGCATTGGACAAAAAACTGCGTTCGCAGATGCAGCTGGAACTGGTTGAGATCATCGAGCGCGTGGGCGTGACCTGCGTGATGGTGACCCACGACCAGGAAGAGGCCATGACCATGGCCCAGCGTATTGCGATCATGCATTTGGGCTGGATTGCCCAGATCGGCAGCCCGATCGACATTTACGAAACCCCGGTCAGCCGCCTGGTGTGTGAATTTATCGGCAACGTCAACCTGTTCGACGGTGAAGTGGTCGATGACGCCGAAGGCTATGCGCGGATCAAGTGCCCGGAGCTGGAGAACGACATCTACGTCGGTCACGGCGTCAGCACCTCGGTGGAAGACAAGCACACCACCTACGCGATTCGCCCGGAAAAAATGCTCGTCACCACCGAAAAGCCGACCTGCGAATACAACTGGTCGCGCGGCAAGGTGCATGACATCGCTTACCTGGGCGGGCACTCGGTGTTCTACGTCGAGCTGCCGAGCGGCAAGCTGGTGCAGTCGTTTGTGGCCAACGCCGAACGCCGTGGCGCCCGCCCGACCTGGGACGACGAAGTCTACGTGTGGTGGGAAGACGACAGCGGCGTGGTATTGCGCTCATGAACATGCGAAAACTCAAACGCCGACTGCAACGAATAACCCCCGGTGGCCGCCATATGGTCATCGGGATTCCATTCCTGTGGCTGTTTTTGTTCTTCATGCTGCCGTTCTTCATCGTCCTGAAGATCAGCTTTGCCGAAGCGGACGTCGCGATTCCGCCGTATACCGAGATCTATAGCTACGTTGACCAGAAAATCCAGGTACTGCTGAACCTGGGCAACTACGCCATGCTCGGCGACGATGAACTGTATATCGCCGCGTATCTGGGCTCCCTGAAGATGGCTTTCTTCAGCACCCTGCTGTGCCTGCTGATCGGTTATCCGATGGCCTATGCCATCGCCAATGCCCGCAAAGAGATGCAGACCGTGCTGGTACTGCTGATCATGATGCCGACCTGGACCGCGATCCTGATCCGCGTCTACGCGTGGATGGGCATTCTCAGCAACAACGGCCTGCTCAATGGCTTCTTGATGTCGATGGGCTGGATCAGTGAACCCCTGCAGATCCTCAACACCAATATCGCGGTGTATATCGGCATTGTGTATTCGTACCTGCCATTCATGATCCTGCCGCTGTATGCCAACCTGGTGAAACACGACACCAGCTTGCTGGAAGCCGCGTCAGACCTGGGGTCGAGCACCTTCAACAGCTTCTGGAAGATCACCGTGCCGCTGTCCAAAAACGGCATTATCGCCGGCTGCATGCTGGTGTTTATCCCGGTGGTGGGCGAGTTCGTGATCCCGGAACTGCTGGGCGGCCCGGAAACCCTGATGATCGGTAAAGTGCTGTGGCAAGAGTTCTTCAATAACCGTGACTGGCCGGTGGCGTCTGCGCTTGCCGTGGTCATGCTGGCGATCCTGATCGTGCCCATCATTCTGTTCAACCGCAGCCAGGCTAAAGAGCTGGAGGGCAAGATATGAATCGCTTCCGTTTTTCTAGCTTTATGTTGGTCGCGGGGTTGTTGTTCATCTACCTGCCGATGCTGATTCTGGTGATCTACTCGTTCAACGCCTCCAAGCTGGTGACGGTGTGGGGCGGCTGGTCGTTGAAGTGGTACGTGGGCCTGCTGGACAACACGCAACTGATGGGTTCGGTGATGCGCTCGCTGGAAATCGCCCTGTACACGGCGATTGCAGCGGTGGCACTGGGTACGTTGGCGGCATTTGTGCTGACGCGTATCAGCCGCTTCAAGGGTCGCACGCTGTTTGGCGGCCTGGTGACGGCGCCGCTGGTCATGCCAGAGGTGATTACCGGTCTGTCGCTGTTGCTGCTGTTCGTGGCGATGGCGCAGATGATTGGCTGGCCGCAAGAACGTGGCCTGGTGACCATCTGGATCGCGCACACGACGTTCTGCTCGGCCTATGTGGCGGTGGTGGTGTCGTCGCGCTTGCGTGAGCTGGATCTGTCGATCGAAGAAGCGGCCATGGACCTGGGTGCCAAGCCGTGGAAGGTGTTCTTTTTGATCACCATTCCCATGATTGCGCCCTCCCTGGCGGCCGGCGCAATGATGTCCTTTGCCCTGTCGCTGGATGACCTGGTACTGGCCAGTTTTGTGTCGGGGCCGGGGTCGACGACCTTGCCGATGGAAGTGTTTTCGGCGGTGCGCCTGGGGGTCAAACCTGAGATCAACGCCGTGGCCAGCCTGATTTTGCTGGCAGTGTCACTGGTGACCTTCATGGTGTGGTTCTTCAGCCGCCGCGCTGAAGAGCACCGCAAAAAGGCGATTCAGCAGGCTATCGATGAGTCTGCGGCGGAATCGTGGAAGCAGCCGGACGTGCGTCGTCCGCAGTCGACCAGCGCGGTTTAAGACAGCGTCATAAAAAACCTCGCCCCCTGTGACAGGGAGGCGAGGTTTTTTTTGCCTGAGATCAAGACCCCTCACCCCAGCCCTCTCCCGGAGGGAGAGGGAGCCGATCTTCAGTGAGGCGTACATCTGCTTTTGCTTTTAGTCCCCTCTCCCATTGGGAGAGGGTCAGGGTGAGGGTTTTTTTGATCTTCCTATGGCTTGGCCACCTTCCACGCCCCGTCCATTTTACCGTCACCGGTCATGTCACCGGCTTTCTTGTCCATCACGAAGGTGTACAGCGGTTTGCCGTCATAGGCCCATTGCATGTGGCCGTCATCGCGTTTGATGGCCGTCCACTTGCCCATGTCCATGGCTGTGCTCTCGGCTGCCAGCGGCGGCCAGTTGGCGGCGCACTTGTCATTGCACATCGATTTGCCGCCCGCATCCTTGGCGAAGGTGTAGAGGGTCATGCCTTTGTGGTCAACGAGCATGCCGTCCTTGGTCATCGCCGGTTCAGCCGCATACGCCAACCCGGGCAAGGTGAAGGCTACGGCCAGCAGCAATGTCTTTAGGGAAAACGAGCTAGATGTCATTGGAATCGTCCTTTTTGTGGTTGTACGATTTGAGACTAAAGCGTAGTTCACGAACCGTTAGCGCGCGCCCATCCCCAAAGCTGTCACACGACTGCAATAATTGCGTTATCTAATGCGCCACAAGACAGTTTAATGACGAGAGGATTACGGCATGGTTGGCAGGAGCATTTTGATCGTTGATGACGAGGCGCCGATCCGCGAGATGATCGCCGTGGCCCTGGAAATGGCGGGCTACGATTGCCTTGAAGCCGATAATGCCCAGGATGCCCATGCCATTATCGTGGACCGTAAACCGGACCTGATCCTGCTCGACTGGATGCTGCCCGGCGGTACGTCGGGCATTGAGCTGGCCCGACGCCTCAAGCGCGAAGAGCTGACCGGCGATATTCCCATCATCATGCTCACGGCCAAGGGTGAAGAGGACAACAAGATTCAGGGCCTGGAAGTGGGCGCGGATGACTACATCACCAAACCATTCTCCCCCCGTGAGCTGGTCGCCCGCCTCAAGGCCGTGCTGCGCCGCGCCGGCCCGGCCGATGCCGAATCGCCCATCGAGATCGGCGGCCTGCTGCTCGACCCCATCAGCCACCGCGTGACCATCGACGGCACCCCTGCCGAAATGGGCCCCACTGAATACCGCCTGCTGCAATTTTTCATGACCCACCAGGAGCGCGCCTACACCCGGGGCCAGTTGCTGGACCAGGTCTGGGGCGGCAACGTGTATGTGGAGGAGCGCACTGTGGACGTGCATATCCGCCGCTTGCGCAAAGCGCTCGGTGAGGCTTACGAAAATCTGGTACAAACCGTGCGTGGTACCGGTTACCGGTTTTCCACCAAGGCCTGATACCGGCTCTCACTGATCCAGCGGCAAGCAAGGACTCGCGCGACGTGAATCAAAACTGGCATGGCACTCTGATCCGTCATTTGTTGCTTTTGGTCACTGGCTGCCTGCTGGTCGGGCTGATCAGTGGCTATTACGGCTGGAGCCTGGCCATTGGCCTAGCGTTCTATCTGGGCTGGACCCTCAAGCAGTTGCTGCGCCTGCACGAGTGGCTGCGCCAGCACAAACCCGACGAAGCACCGCCCGATGGCTACGGTTTGTGGGGCGAGGTGTTCGACAGCATCTACCACCTGCAGCGCCGTGACCAGCGCGTACGCGGGCGACTGCAAGCGGTGATCGATCGCGTGCAAGAGTCTACGGCGGCGCTCAAGGACGCGGTGATCATGCTAGACAGTGACGGCAACCTGGAGTGGTGGAACCTCGCCGCAGAGACCCTGCTGGGTCTCAAGACGCCACAGGACAGCGGCCAGCCAGTGACCAACCTGGTACGCCACCCGCGCTTCAAGGAATACTTCGAGCAAGGTAATTATGGCGAACCGCTGGATATCCCCTCGCCGGTCAACGATCACTTGCGCATCCAGCTCTATATCACCCGCTACGGCAACAACGAACACCTGATGCTGGTGCGCGACGTGACGCGCATTCATCAACTGGAGCAGATGCGCAAAGACTTTATCGCCAACGTATCCCATGAACTGCGTACGCCGTTGACGGTGATCTGTGGCTATCTTGAAACCCTGCTCGATAACGTCGACGACGTAAACCCGCGCTGGAAGCGCCCCCTGTCGCAAATGCAGCAACAGGGTGAACGCATGCAGACCCTGCTCAACGACCTGCTGTTGCTGGCCAAGCTGGAGGCCACGGATTACCCCTCGGATAACCAGCCGGTGGCCATCGACAGCTTGCTGCGTTCGATCAAGAGCGACGCCCAGGCGTTGTCCGGTCAGCGCAACCAGACGATCACCCTGGACGTGGAAGCCGATTGCGCGCTCAAGGGCAGCGAAGCCGAATTGCGCAGCGCGTTCTCCAACCTGGTGTTCAACGCCGTCAAATACACCCCCGATGGCGGCAGCGTACGCATTCGCTGGTGGGCAGACAGCGCGGGCGCCCACTTGAGCGTGCAGGACTCGGGCGTGGGTATCGACAACAAGCATTTGCCGCGCCTGACGGAACGCTTCTACCGTGTCGATTCCAGCCGCAACGCCAGCACCGGCGGCACCGGGCTGGGCCTGGCGATCGTCAAGCATGTGTTGCTGCGCCACCGCGCGCGCCTGGAGATCAGCAGCGTATTGGGACACGGCAGCACCTTCACCTGCCATTTCGCACCGGGCCAGGTGACAAAACCCCAGCCAAAGACACTTATTGACTAGGCCCTGTAGCCCTTTCCCACTAGGCAAGGGCTACATCAGCCGTTACATTGTTTGGCCATACCTCCCTATCTGTAACGACGGAACCCGTAAAACTCCATCATGGACCCTTCCCCTGGCTTGACCCTCGCGACACTCTTCGCCGACTTCGGCATGATTCTTTTTGCTTTGATCCTGGTTTTGCTCAACGGTTTTTTCGTTGCGGCCGAATTTGCCATGGTCAAATTGCGCTCCACCCGGGTTGAGGCGATAGCCGAAGACAACGGCTGGCGCGGGCAGATCCTGCGCACCGTGCATAACCAGCTCGACGCCTACCTGTCTGCCTGCCAGCTGGGTATCACCTTGGCCTCGCTGGGCCTGGGCTGGGTCGGCGAGCCGGCGTTCGCCCATATCCTGGAGCCGCTGCTGGGCGCCATCGGCGTCTCGTCGCCTGAAGTGATCAAGGGCGTATCGTTCTTTACCGCCTTCTTTATCATTTCCTACCTGCACATCGTGGTCGGTGAGCTGGCGCCCAAGTCCTGGGCCATCCGCAAGCCAGAGACCCTGTCGCTGTGGACCGCCGTGCCGCTGTACCTGTTCTACTGGGCCATGTACCCGGCGATTTACCTGCTCAACGCCAGTGCCAACGCGATTTTGCGTATTGCCGGCCAGGGTGAGCCCGGTGCCCATCACGATCACGCTTACAGCCGTGAAGAACTCAAGCTGATCCTGCACTCCAGCCGTGGCCAGGATCCGAGCGACCAGGGCATGCGCGTGCTGGCTTCTGCCGTGGAAATGGGCGAGCTGGAAGTGGTCGACTGGGCCAACTCCCGCGAAGACCTGGTGACCCTGGATTCCAAGGCGCCGCTCAAGGACATCCTGGCGCTGTTCCGTCGCCACAAATTCAGCCGCTACCCGGTCTATGATGCCGACACCAACACCTTCGTCGGTTTGCTGCACATCAAGGATCTGCTGCTGGAACTGGCCGACCTGGACCACTTGCCCGAAACCTTCAACCTTGAAGAACTGACCCGACCGCTGGAGCGGGTGTCGCGGCATATGCCGCTGAGTCAGTTGCTTGAGCAGTTCCGCAAGGGCGGCGCGCACTTTGCCCTGGTTGAAGAAGCTGACGGCAAGGTGGTGGGCTACCTGACCATGGAGGACGTGCTGGAAGTGCTGGTAGGTGATATCCAGGACGAACACCGCAAGGCCGAGCGCGGCATTCTGTCGTATCAGCCTGGCAAGCTGCTGGTGCGCGGCGACACGCCGTTGTTCAAGATTGAACGCTTGCTGGGTGTGGACCTTGACCACGTTGAAGCCGAAACCGTCGCGGGCCTGATCTACGACACCCTCAAGCGGGTTCCGGCCGAAGAAGAACAACTGGAAGTCGAAGGCCTGCGCATCATCATCAAAAAGATGAAAGGTCCGAAAATCGTCCTGGCCAAAGTCCTCAAGCTGGATTAAAGCCCGCTCTTTGTAGCAGCTGCCTCGTACCTTCGGCAGCTGCTGCAAGGATTTATGCAACTCTCCCTTCTGTAAGAACTTTTGCCAGCGAAAGCTGGCTGAAAGCTTCCCTCTCTAGCATCGAGTCATTACCGGCAACAGACCGGTTGGCCTGCCACGCGTACAACCCGCGGTCAGCGCCTTACTACAACAATAAGGGTGACTTTCATGCTGACCTTCCTTGGCTTTGCCATGGTCATTACATTCATGTACCTGATCATGACCAAGCGTCTTTCCGCCCTGATCGCCCTGATTCTGGTGCCCATCCTGTTTGCCGTTTTCGGCGGTTTTGCCCCGAAAATCGGCCCGATGATGCTCGAAGGCATCACCAAGCTGGCCCCTACCGGGGTGATGCTGATGTTCGCCATCCTCTACTTTGCCCTGATGATCGACTCCGGTCTGTTTGACCCGGCAGTGCGCAAGATCCTCAAGCTGGTCAAGGGTGATCCGCTGAAAATCTCGGTGGGCACGGCGGTGCTGGCGCTGGTGGTGTCCCTGGATGGCGACGGCGCGACCACCTACATGATTTGCGTGGCGGCCATGCTGCCGCTCTACAGCCGTATCGGGATGAGCCCGCGGATCATGGCCGGCCTGATCATCCTGGCCGGCGGCGTGATGAACATGACGCCCTGGGGCGGCCCGACAGCACGGGCGGCCAGTGCGCTGCACGTCGATCCTTCGGATATTTTTGTACCGATGATCCCGGCAATGCTCGCCGGCTGCGCAGCGATCCTGGTCATCGCCTGGTTCTACGGCAAGCGCGAGCGTGCGCGTCTGGGCGAATTGCACCTGCACGGCGATGAAGTCGACCACAGCGAAATCAGCGTGTCGCAGTATCCGGATGCACGTCGACCTAAACTGATCTGGTTCAACGGTGCATTGACCCTGGCGCTGATGATCGCGCTGATTGCCGGCCTGCTGCCTCTGCCCGTGTTGTTTATGGTCGCGTTCAGTATCGCGATGATCGTCAACTATCCTTGCCTGCAACAGCAAAAAGACCGTGTAGCGGCCCATGCTGGCAGTGTCCTGGCAGTGGTTGGGCTGATTTTTGCCGCGGGTATCTTCACTGGCATCCTGTCGGGCACCGGGATGGTCGATGCCATGTCCAAAAGCCTGTTGGCCGTGATTCCGCCTGCGCTCGGGCCGTATCTGGCGGTGATCACCGCGCTGGTGAGCATGCCCTTCACCTTCTTCATGTCCAACGATGCGTTCTACTACGGGGTACTGCCTGTATTGGCCGAAGCGGCCAGCCACTACGGCATCACTGCCGCCGAAATGGCCCGTGCCTCAATTGTCGGCCAGCCAGTGCATTTGCTCAGCCCACTGGTGCCCTCGACCTACCTGCTGGTAGCCCTGGCCGGTATCGAGTTTGGCGATCACCAGCGTTTCACCCTCAAGTGGGCGATTCTGGTGTGCCTGTGCATCATGGTCGCCGCGCTGCTGCTGGGCACATTCCCGCTGTTCAGTACGCTCTAACACAGCAATCGCGTAGCAGCTGCCGAGGAACGAAGGCTGCGTTCGAGCGCGAAGCGGTCGTAAAGTCTGAGCCTATGGTGTGCCTGACACACCGCAATCGCCGATTTTACGACTGCTGCGCAGCCGGACGCAGCCTTCGTTCCTCGGCAGCTGCTACGAGGTATTAATCTTTCAACCCTGCCCCTGCTATGCGATGCTGGCGCTCTGCTCAATTGCCGACTACATCTTAAGAAACATCTGTAGGAACGGCCCGCAGCTATCTGATCCTTAGACACATCTACCACAGGGAGCCAGCATGCTGACCCTGCTCAATCTGCTTTCCGCCGTGGCCTTGCTCATCTGGGGCACGCATATCGTCCGTACCGGCATCTTGCGGGTCTACGGTACCAACCTGCGCCATGTCATCGGGCAAAACGTCTCCAGGCGCATGTTTGCCTTTGTCGCGGGGATCGTGGTTACCGCCATGGTGCAGAGCAGCAACGCCACGGCCATGCTGGTCACTTCCTTTGTCGGCCAGGGGCTGATGGCGCTCACTCCCGCGCTGGCGACCATGCTCGGTGCCGATGTCGGTACGGCCTTGATGGCGCGGGTGCTGACCTTCGACCTGTCGTGGCTGTCGCCGCTGTTGATTTTTCTGGGTGTGATTTTCTTTTTGACCCGCAAGCAAACCCGTGCCGGGCAACTGGGGCGGGTGGGCATTGGCCTGGGCTTGATCATCCTGGCGTTGCAATTGATTGTCGAAGCCGCCACACCCATCACCCATGCTCAGGGCGTGAAGGTGATTTTTGCTTCGTTGACCGGCGATATTCTGCTCGATGCCCTGGTTGGCGCCCTGTTCGCCATGGTGTCTTACTCAAGCCTGGCGGCCGTGCTGCTGACTGCCACATTGGCGGGCGCGGGGGTTATCAGCCTGCATGTGGCCATCGGCCTGGTGATTGGCGCCAATATCGGCAGCGGCATACTGGCGTTTCTCAGTACCAATATGCAGAACGCAGCGGGCCGGCAGGTGGCATTGGGCAGCCTGCTGTACAAGCTGATCGGCCTGTTGTTGATCATGCCCGTGCTCGACCCGCTGGTGGCCTGGATGGACAGCCTGAGCTATAGCGCCCAGGAGTTGGTGATCGGCTTCCATCTGCTCTACAACACCGCCCGCTGTTTCTTGATGTTGCCGACAGTAGGCCTGATGGCGCGCATTTGCGCCTGGCTGCTGCCTGAGCGCGAGCAAACCAACGGTGTCGCCAAACCGCGCCACCTGGACCCCGCCGCCCTCGATACACCGAGCCTGGCGCTAGCCAATGCGGTGCGCGAAACCCTGCGCATTGGCGACCTGATCGACACCATGTTGGTCAATATGCTCGACGTTCTACGCGGCAAGCAAACGGCTATCACCGCGGAAATGCGCACGTTGAGCGATGAAGTCGAAGTGCTCTACAGCGCGGTAAAACTCTATCTGGCACAAATGCCTCGGGAGGATTTAAGCGAGCAGGACAGTCGGCGCTGGGCTGAAATCATCGAACTGGCGATCAACCTCAAACTTGCCAGTGATGTAATCGAACGCATGCTGCGCAAAGTCCAGCAGCAGAAAACCTCCCAGCGCCGGTCATTTTCAGAAACAGGGCTGGAGGAGCTGGTGGGCCTGCAAACCCAGTTAATCGATAATTTGCGTCTTGGGCTGACGGTGTTTCTCAATTCCGACCCGCAGAACGCCAGCCAATTGCTGCGTGAAAAACGCCGCTTTCGCGCCCAGGAGCGGCGTTTGGCCCACGCTCACGTAAGTCGCTTGCAGCGTAAAGTCACACAAAGTATCGAGACCAGTTCTATGCATCTGGAGCTGATCGCGGACATGAAACGCCTTAACTCGTTGTTTTGCGGCAGCGCCTACGTGGTGCTGGAGACCTCTGAAACCGGGGCCCTGGAGCTGGATGACGCAGCCGACACGCAACATTCGCCTTGAACGTTGTACGTCGGGCTGTTGTCAGCCGTTATGCAGCGACTAAGCTGCACGGGCTCAAGGATTCGAGAATTCAGGGATTTTTTATGCGTTGCCTGCTGTTTATCTGCTTGCTGCTTGGCGCTGCCCAAGGCTTTGCCCTGGATCGCTACAGCGTTGAGGGCTATCAACTGCCCAATGGTCTGCAACTGATCCTCAAACCCAACAACGATCGCGATCATGTGGCTATTCGGCTGGTGGTGGGGGTGGGTATGGATGACTTTTCCTGCGCCGATCAGCAATTGCCCCATCTGCTGGAACATTTGCTCTTCAGCGGCATCGACGACACCGGTGAAGGGGGGCTGGAGGAGCGCATGCAAGCGTTGGGGGGCGAATGGAACGCTTTTACCAGCAGCGCCGATACCACCTTTGTGATCGAGGCCCCGGCAAAAAATCAGCGCAAGATTCTCGACCTGCTGCTGGGGTTGCTGACCCGCACCCAGCTGACCGAACAACGTATCAGCGACGCCAAACAGGTGGTCGAGCGCGAAGACGGCGGCCATTATTCGCACTTGCAGCGCTGGCTGGACCGTCAGGATCTGGGCCACAGCGCCAGCAACCAGCTGGCTGTCGAATTGGGCCTGAAGTGCGCCGAGCGGGCCGAAGTGCATGACCTTACCCGCCAGCAACTAGAGGCTGTACGCCAGAAGTGGTACGCGCCCAACAACATGACGCTGATTATCGTCGGCGACCTTGACCGTTTCTTGCCAGCTTATCTCGAGCGAGCCTACGGTGCCCTCGAGCCGGTTGACCCCAGCGAGCACCGTCCCCTGGCCGCCATCGATGCCAAGGCCGACGCAGAGCGCGAGCTGGTGCGCGGTGTGGTGGGCGATACGGCAACCCTGCACTGGTTGCTGCCCGAACCGGTTATCGAAGGGCAATCCGATGAAACCTGGACCCTGCTGCGTGATTATCTGGAGTGGGCGCTGTACAGCGAACTGCGGCTCAAGCACGGCTTGTCTTACGGCCCCTGGGCTGAGCGGGAGGTGTTTGGCGGCGTGAGTTTTCTGAGTCTGAATGCGGATCTTGAACGCGAGAACGTGCCCAGGGCCCGTGAGGTGATGCAGCAACTCACGTCACGGCTGCTCAAGGACGGGCTGGATCCGCAGGTGTTTGCCCGACTCAAGCAAACGGCCATTTCCCGTCAGGCGTGGACGGTGCAAGGCAGCAGTGCGCTGGCTGATTACTACTGGGCCTCGCTGGGAGACTACGATGAAGGCCGTTTTGCCGACCCTGCCCGGCAGTTGCAGGCCATTAACCTGGAGCAGGCAAATGCCGCACTGCGCGAGTTATTTGCCGAGCCCGGGTACATTCGCATCGAAAAGCCGCTATTCAGCTATAACGGCTTGAGCATGGCCATTTTGGGCGGGTTGCTGCTGTTGATCAGCGCCGCGGTGGGTTGGCGCCTCTGGCGCCGGCGTTAAGGCTTGATTGCCGGAGTCGCAAACGTTTTGATACCGTAAAATCATTGCCTATTCGCGGCTGGTTGATCCAGCCGCCAGCGTGCGGAGTATTCATCGTGAGTGATCGTTCCAATCCTTGGCAATTGCAGGCCATCGTCTGCCAACTGCGCGCGGCGCGAAACCAGTGGCGTACGCAAAACGGCCGCGTCAGTGGCGAACAGGGCGGTCGCGAGCTGCCGTCGCGTGCTGCAATGGCCGATATTCTTGAAGCTCTTTGCGGTGCTTTGTTTCCGATGCGTTTGGGCCCGGTGGACCTGCGTGAAGAGAGCGAAGATTTCTACGTGGGCCACACCCTGGACGTAGCCCTCAATGCGTTGCTGACCCAGGCCCGGCTGGAGTTGCGTTATGTCGCGCGTCAGGGCGGGTTGCCGGATGAGGGAGTGGATGCGACGGCGACCTTGCTGATTCAGGACTTTGCCCTGGCTTTGCCGGGTTTGCGCAGCATTCTCGATACTGACGTGCTGGCCGCTTACCACGGTGACCCGGCGGCGCGCAGCGTCGATGAAGTGCTGCTGTGCTACCCGGGAATTCTGGCGGTGATTCATCACCGGTTGGCGCACCACCTGTACCGTGCCGGGTTACCGTTGCTGGCGCGCATCAGCGCAGAAATCGCCCATTCGGCCACGGGGATCGACATTCACCCCGGCGCGCAGATTGGCCGCAGTTTCTTTATCGATCACGGCACGGGCGTGGTGATTGGTGAAACTGCGATTATTGGCGAGCGTGTGCGGATTTATCAGGCGGTGACGTTGGGTGCCAAGCGGTTCCCGGCGGATGAGTCGGGACAGCTGCAAAAAGGCCATCCACGTCATCCGATCGTTGAGGATGATGTGGTGATTTATGCGGGAGCGACGATTTTGGGGCGTATCACCATTGGTCAGGGTTCGACCATTGGTGGCAACGTATGGTTGACCCGCAGCGTACCGGCAGGCAGCAACCTGACCCAGGCTAACCTGCTGCATGATGACGGGACGCAGAAGTAATACTGTGTAAGCCTCTTGCCCTCACCCCAGCCCTCTCCCGGGGGGAGAGGGAGCCGATGTGTGGTGACATCCCCCAATCAGTCCCCTCTCCCTCCGGGAGAGGGGCTCTTGATCTAGCGGGCGCTACGTACACCTTCAGCCAGCGCAGCACACAAACTCAGCACACCATCCACCGCCTGTTCAGGCGTCGCTGCATTCTCGATCTTGTCGATCAGGGCCGAGCCCACCACCACGCCATCGGCCAGGCGGGCAATTGCCGCAGCCTGTTCAGGGGTACGGATACCAAAGCCCACGCTGATCGGCAAATCAGTATGCCGACGCAGACGCTCGATAGCCGCGCTCACCTGTTCCGTGGTGGCCGAACCGGCACCGGTCACGCCCGCCACCGAAACGTAATATACAAAGCCCGAACTGCCAGCCAATACGGTCGGCAGGCGTACGTCGTCCGTGGTTGGCGTGGTCAGGCGGATAAAGTCCAGGCCTGCAGCCTGCGCCGGGTCGCACAGCTCGTTGTTGTGCTCGGGTGGCATGTCGACCACGATCAGGCCGTCTACGCCCGACTCTTTGGCTTCGGCGATAAAACGCGCCACGCCATAGTGGTGGATCGGGTTGAAATAGCCCATCAGCACCAGCGGAGTGTCGTTGTTACCGGTACGAAATTCACGAACCATCTGCAGGGTTTTTGCCAGGTTCTGCTTGGCACCCAACGCACGGATGTTGGCCAGTTGAATCGCCGGGCCGTCGGCCATCGGATCGGTGAAGGGCATGCCCAGTTCGATCACATCGGCGCCTGCTGCCGGCAGGCCCTTGAGGATGGCCAGCGAGGTGTCGTAATCCGGGTCACCGGCGGTGACAAAGGTCACCAGCGCCGCGCGGTTTTGTTCCTTGAGAGCGGTAAAGCGCGTTTGCAGGCGGCTCATCAGTGTTGCTCCTGTTGAGACTGTTCCATGTGGTGCATCACGGTTTGCATGTCTTTGTCGCCGCGACCCGAAAGGTTGACCACCATCAGGTGATCGGCCGGCAGGGTCGGTGCTCGCTTGAACACTTCGGCCAGCGCGTGGGCGCTTTCCAGGGCCGGGATGATGCCTTCAAGGCGGCAGCATTTGTGGAAGGCATCCAGCGCCTCAGCGTCGGTCACCGAGGTGTACTGGACACGACCGATATCGTGCAACCAGGCGTGTTCAGGGCCGATGCCCGGGTAGTCCAGGCCTGCGGAAATCGAATGGGCGTCGATGATCTGGCCATCGTCGTCCTGCAACAGGAAGGTGCGGTTGCCGTGCAACACGCCCGGCTCACCGCCATTGAGGCTGGCCGCGTGCTTGCCGGTTTCGATACCGTAGCCGGCGGCTTCTACGCCGATGATTTCAACGCCGGTGTCATCCAGGAACGGGTGGAACAGGCCCATGGCGTTGGAGCCACCGCCGATGCATGCCACCAGGCTGTCCGGCAGGCGGCCTTCCTGTGCTTGCATCTGGTCGCGGGTTTCCTTGCCGATCACGGCCTGGAAGTCGCGCACCATCGCCGGGTAAGGATGCGGGCCAGCCACGGTGCCGATCAGGTAAAAGGTGCTGTCAACGTTGGTCACCCAGTCACGCAAGGCTTCGTTCATTGCATCTTTGAGGGTGCCGGTGCCTGCCACCACCGGGATCACTTCGGCGCCCAGCAGCTTCATGCGGAACACGTTGGCCTGCTGGCGCTCGATGTCGGTGGTGCCCATGTAGATCACGCACTGCAGGCCAAAGCGCGCAGCCACGGTGGCAGTGGCCACGCCGTGCATGCCGGCGCCGGTCTCGGCGATGATGCGTTTTTTGCCCATGCGCCGTGCCAGCAGGATCTGGCCGATGCAGTTGTTGATCTTGTGGGCGCCGGTGTGGTTCAGCTCTTCGCGCTTGAGGTAGATCTTGGCGCCGCCACAGAACTCGGTCAGCCGCTCGGCGAAGTACAGCGGGCTTGGGCGGCCCACGTAGTCGCGTTGGAAGTAAGCCAGCTCCTTGATGAACTCAGGGTCTTTTTTCGCCAGCTCGTACTCGCGATCCAGGTCAAGGATCAGCGGCATCAGGGTTTCAGCCACATAACGGCCGCCAAATGAGCCAAACAGGCCATTGGCATCAGGGCCGGTACGCAAAGTGGATTGAGTCATGTGACGCTCCAGATAAAAAATGGCGAAGGTCTATGGGCCTGACTGTACCCGTGACAGCCCGGGATGAAAACCGATAAGATCGCCGTAACCTGTCAGGAAAACTCACAGATACCATGAGCCGCGATCTCCCCCCTCTTAATGCCCTGCGTGCCTTTGAAGCCACCGCCCGCCTGAGCAGCGTCAGCCAGGCGGCTGAGCAGCTACACGTCACCCACGGTGCCGTCAGTCGGCAATTGAAAGTGCTGGAAGAGCACCTGGGGGTGAGCCTGTTCGTCAAGGAAGGGCGCGGGCTAAAGCTGACCGAAGCCGGTATCCGCTTGCGGGATGCCAGTAGCGAAGCCTTTGAGCGCTTGAGAAATGTATGCGCTGAACTCACGCAAAGCCAGGTTGACGCTCCGTTCGTGCTCGGCTGTTCAGGCAGTTTGCTGGCGCGCTGGTTTATTCCGCGCCTGGGCCGATTGAATGCCGACTTGCCTGACTTGCGCCTGCACCTGTCGGCCGGTGAAGGCGATCTGGACCCGCGTCGCCCCGGGCTGGATGCATTGCTGGTGTTTGCCGAGCCACCCTGGCCAGCAGACATGCAGGTTTACGAATTAGCCAGCGAGCGCATTGGCCCGGTGGTCAGTCCCCGTTATGCGCGGTACGAACAACTGCGCCATGCCCCGGCCAGCGCCTTGCTCGACGAACCGTTGCTGCACACCACTTCGCGGCCGCAGGCATGGCCGAGCTGGGCGCAAAAAAACGCAATTGAGACGAAGGATTTGCAATACGGGCAGGGGTTTGAACACTTGTATTACTTGCTGGAAGCCGCCGTTGCGGGGCTGGGTGTAGCGATTGCTCCCGAGCCGCTGGTGGCCCAGGACCTGCAAGCAGGACGGCTGGCTGCGCCCTGGGGCTTCAATGAAACCCCGGGGCAACTGACGTTATGGTTGCCCAAGCGCGCCGCAGACGGACGCGCCAGGCAACTTGCGCAATGGCTCAAGGCAGAGCTTGCGCGCAGCGCAGATTAATTGCCGCGCTTGCACAACAGGAAGGCTGCCAGCAGACCCAGTGCGCCGATGGCAACCCCAGCGGTGGCATACGGATGCTCTTGGGCGTATTCACGGGTAGCGATCGCGGTTTCGCGGGTTTTGTCCTTCACTTCTTCCAGCGCATCGCTGAGCAGATGACGTGAATGCTTGAGCGCGTTCTCGGCGTTGTTCTTGAGGATGCCAAGGGTCTTTTTGGACTCGTCCGAAGCGTCGTGCTTGAGGCTTTCAAGAGACTTGAGCAGGCTCTCGATCTCTGCTTCCATGCTTTGCAATGAGGCTTTACGTAAAGAGTTGCTAGCCATTAGGGCTCTCCTGCATTGATGAGTGAGGTGCTTGTTAAGTCGGACTACAGGGGCGTGAGAAAGTGCAGTTAACCTGAACTTTTCCTTTTAGATTGCCTACAAAGTATTTAGCACATTCGCTGCTAGGCTTTGATTTACGACAAAGGAGAACGTTATGTCTGACCATCACACCTACAAGAAAGTCGAATTGGTAGGCTCGTCCCCGACCAGCATAGAAGACGCCATCGGTAATGCACTGGCCGAAGCCAACAAAAGCATCAAGCACCTTGAATGGTTCGAGGTGATCGACACCCGCGGCCATATCAAGGACGGCAAGGTGGCGCACTATCAGGTAACGCTCAAAATCGGCTTCAGGATTGCCAGCAGTTGATTTGAGGCAAGGTTTTGCCCCGTGGACTGGCCGTTTGCCATAAAGTCCGCTACACAGTCTGGGTGCAATGCGGCATGTTCGCATTGCACCCTTTTTGTTTTGACCGGGGAATGTGACCGATGAAAAAGCTTTTATTGGCTGTAGGTTTGCTGAGTCTGGCAGGAACGGCGTTCGCGGCGGGCAAGCCGTGCGAAGAACTGAAAAGCGAAATCGCGGCGAAGATTGAAGCTAACGGCGCCAGACATTATTCGCTGACGGTTGTGGAAAAAGGTGCTGCCGCTGACGGCAAGGTAGTGGGCTCTTGCGAAGCCGGCACCAAAGAAATTGTCTACAAGCGCGGGTAAGTCCAGCGCAGTAGTAGATCTTGTGGGAGCGGGCTTGCTCGCGATGCGCACGCTGCGGTGTTTCAGATCAATCGCGTCGATACCATCGCGAGCAAGCCCGCTCCCACACTTCCCTTTGCGTCAGGCCCCTTTCATCACCTGCGACAGCAATTCATACGAGTGAATGCGGTCTGCGTGTTCGTACAGATCACAGGTAAAAATCAACTCATCGGCCTGGGTCTGCTCGACCAGCACGTCCAGCTTGGCCTTGATCTTCTGCGGGCTGCCGACCATCGCCAGGCCCAGGAAACTCATCACCGCCTCTTTTTCGTGGGGCAGCCACAAACCGTCCATCGTCGCCACCGGCGCGCGCTGCACCAGACTCTGCCCGCGCATCAGCGCCAGGATTCGCTGGTACACCGAGGTGGCCAGGTACTCGGCCTGCTCGTCGGTGTCAGCAGCCACCAGCGGCACGCCCAGCATCACGTAGGGCTTGTCCAGCACGGCAGAAGGCTTGAAGTGGTTGCGATAAACGCGAATCGCTTCATGCATCAACCGTGGTGCGAAATGTGATGCAAAGGCGTAAGGCAAACCCAGTTCACCGGCCAATTGTGCACTGAACAGACTGGAGCCCAGCAGCCAGACCGGCACATTGGTGCCAGTGCCCGGCATGGCGATGATCCGTTGGTCGGGAGTACGTGGGCCCAGATAGCGCATCAGCTCGGCCACATCCTGCGGGAAATCATCGGCACTGCCCGAACGCTCACGACGCAGTGCGCGGGCGGTCATCTGATCCGAGCCGGGCGCGCGGCCAAGGCCCAGGTCAATGCGTCCCGGGTACAGGCTTTCGAGGGTGCCGAACTGCTCGGCGATAACCAGCGGCGCATGGTTGGGCAGCATCACGCCGCCCGATCCGACACGGATGGTTGACGTACCGCTGGCGAGATAACCGATCAACACCGAGGTGGCCGAACTGGCAATCCCATCCATGTTGTGGTGTTCCGCTACCCAGAAACGGTTGTAGCCGAATTTTTCCACATGCTGTGCCAGATCCAGCGAATTACGCAACGACTGGGCTGCACTGCCGTTTTCGCGGACAGGGACCAGGTCGAGGGTCGAGAATTTGATGTCAGACAGTCGTTTCATCAGCCGGCTACTCCAGGTGGGATGCAGGTCAGGGTGCTCGCATAACCTGCCAGTACTTACAGCAATATGGGCATATACCCGAGTTTCAATGGTCGACTGGGAATTGAGCTACTAAAAATGAAGATTGGTCCGACAGGGTGAACTTTGTGGCGCGAACTACCCTCACTAGTTCATTCAAGGCGTGAAACCTTCGCGCCGTTCTTCAGGAGGCACGCATGAGTATTAAAAAGAAAGCATCGGCTCATTGGGCAGGCGACCTTAAAACCGGCATTGGCTCCATCTCCACAGAAACCGGCGTGCTGCGCGAAGCGCCTTATGGCTTCAAGGCGAGGTTCGAAGGCGGTAAGGGCACCAACCCCGAAGAGCTGATCGGCGCAGCCCATGCAGGCTGTTTCTCGATGGCCTTGTCGATGATTCTCGGTGATGCCGGCCTCAAGGCCGACAGTATCGATACCACTGCTGAAGTAACCCTGGATCAAGTGGACGGCGGCTTTGCAATTACGGCCGTGCATCTGGTGCTCAAGGCCAAGGTGCCCGGCGCCACCCAGGCGCAATTCGACGAACTGACCACCAAAGCCAAAGAGGGCTGCCCGGTGTCCAAGGTACTGAACGCCAAAATCACCCTCGACGCGACGCTGGTGAGCTGACACCACCTGTGTGCCCCGCTAACCGCTAGCGGGGCACAATCGATACCCGGCTGCGACAGATCAGTCCTGCGC